>JAQBWJ010000302.1 GCA_027625215.1 Candidatus Poribacteria bacterium | reverse complement strand
CGTCCACGTAGAAATAGATCGTTGCGCCTTCCCGTGTTCCGGCGATGTGATGCCACTGACCGTCGTTGACTTTGGGTCCGCCGAAGATAAACCCGTTCGTCCCTGCCGTATCGCGCAGGAACAGGCTCGCGGAACCGTCCAACGCCTTGCCGCCGTTCGCGTAATACAGCGCCCACCACGGACGCGCCTCAGCGGGTTGATAGGTCTTCCCGATGATCATCGGCGGATCGCCCGCCGCCATCTCCGTTTTGAACCACGTCGCCACGGTGAAGTCGGCGCCCTTCTCAAACCCAAGACTCGGCGAATCCGGCACCGTCACCCACGAACCGCCGCCTTCAAACAGCAAGGAACCGCCGAACTTGCCCGTCGCCTCCCACGTCACGTCGCCGACGATGTCCCCGTTGTTCCCCGCGTTCGAAGCGTCCGACACGACGGCTCCGTCGTCCTTGTCGAACATATAGACGCCGACGACTTCCGCGTCGCCGATCCCGATAGCGAACGCCGACGCCGTCAGCAAACCGGCGAACGCCGCCACCACCGCTGCCACACAACCGTTAGAGCGCATCCACATCATCAATCTTCCTCCTGATCCGAATTACGGATGCGGGGAAGTGGGGCGCTTCGTCTCAAGCCACCCTCTTCCCCGCCGATTCTCGATTCAATCGCGTCCCCGCGACTATCTATCCTGCTTCAACGACCCCCACGACGACGCGAGTTTGCCCGTCGCGTCCACCGAGGTGGACAGGCTCAACCCAAGCATCACGTTGGCGAGATCGTCCGACGACAACGCCGCCGACACGAGAAACACTTCGTCGATCAACCCGTCCCACGACTCGGTGCCCTGACGACCGATGTTGACATGGTCGAAATTGTTGAGCGCGCCGGGATAATCGACCCGACCGACCTCAACGCCGTCCACATATTCAATCGCCGCGCCTGCCGCCGCATCGACCACCATCGCAACGTGATACCATGTGCCGAGCGCAAGCGTCCCGTTCTTGGGGAAGTTCACGTTCGCCGCGCCCGACGGGATGATCCGTCCCCACAACAGCCCTGTGTTTTCCAGCCAAACCCCGATGGTCTTCGAGTTCACGTCGGCGTTGTCCTGCGTGCCCGTCAACACATGCGCGAGACCGATGTTGTTGGAGGTGAACGCGCGGGGCTGCGCCCACATCGCAATCGTCACCGAATCGCTGTACGGGAGCGGCGCGAAGACCGCGTGCGCCGCCGCCGCAGAGAAATCGAACGCGCTGCCGAACTTGCCGTTCGCCAACCCGACACCGTTCAGAATCGCCGCGTCGTTGCCGTTGCCGGACGAGTCAATCGCAATGCCGTCGTCCACCGAATCGAACAGGTAGATCGCCACGACCGCGTTCGGGTCGTACGCCGCGCTTGCGGCAACAGTGATCGTCGCGCCAACGACGAGAGCGGTCATCAATCGCATCACACGAGTCATCAGTAATCTCCTTATATTCACTTAGCCGAGAGAAACCGTCGCGGGTGAACCTCTCACCCCGCTCACTGTGCCTGTTTCAGTCGCCCCCACGAGACGGCGAGTTTTCCCTTCGCCTCAACGGACAACCCCTCGCTGATCCCGTTCATCAGACTCTTGAGTTCGTCGGGCGTCAGCGCCGCCGAGAGGATGATGACCTCGTCGATCACCCCGTCCCATGACTCCGTGCCTTGTCGCCCGATGCTGATGTGGTCGTAGGGGTTCAACGCGCCGGGATAATCGACCTGCCCCGCCTCTTTGCCGTCGACGTACTGGGTCGCTTTGCCCGCGTCCGCGTCCACGACCATTGCGATGTGATACCAGGTGTTCGCGTCAAGATGTGTATTCTTGGGGAAGTTCACGTTGGCGGCTCCGGCGGGAATCACGCGCCCCCACAGGTTGCCCGTGTTCTCGACCCAGATGCCAATGGTCTTCGAGTTCACGTCCGCGTTTTCAAACTCGCCCGCCAAGACGTGCGCCAGACCGATATTGTTGGATGCGAGCGTGTAATACTGCGCCCACATCGCAATCGTTACGGTGTCGTGTTTAGGCATCGGCGCGAACACGGAGGCGGCGTTGGCGGCGAGAATCTCAAACCCTTTGCCGACTTTGCCGTCGACAAGTTCAGCCTTGTTGACAATGGCGTCGTTGCCATTGCCGGAGGAGTCCGGCGTCATGTCGCCGTCAATCTCATCGAAAAGCCAAATGCCGACAATGTCGGCTTCGTCAATCGCAGCGCGAGCGGACAGCGCAACCGCGATACACAATGCGCTAAACACAACATAACGAAAGTTTCGGCTCATTCTCGATCTCCTACGTGTTGCGAAATCGTCGCATCGGTCGATTATTTCGGAGTATCGCACGAGCCGTTTTCATGTTGCAAGAGTGTGAGGCAGAGTTGTCGTCAATGTAAACGTCGCCGATTTGTTGACGCGGGTTTGGCGGGATCAATCGGAGGGAACGTTTCCTGTCGGGAACGCTTGTTTGCGGAGCCACACGTCGATCTCATGCGGGGCGCGCGCGTCCCAACGGTGACCGTATCCTTCCCACACGTCGAACGTCACGTCGGCTCCCCAGTGGCGATAGACTTCGGCGGCTTGTTGGGCGCGTTGGTAATGCGGGTCGTCCTGATCGCCAACGCCGAAGAAGACTGGCTTGCGGTTGATCTCGCGGACAGGCGGTTTGTTCCAATCGACAAACGCTCGCCCCGCGCCGAGAATCACCAACCCTTTGAGTCGCTTCAACAGCCGTTCGCCCAACACGGTGGTCGAGTAGCCGCCTTGACTGAACCCGCCCATGAACACGGCGTTCTCATCCACCGCGTAACGCGACGAGACGACCTCATACGCCTCCTCGAAGTGGGCGAGTTCCTGCTTGATGTGCTCCTCGCGGAGCGTTTTCGCGTACTGCTCGGTCGTGTACCCCATGCCCACGATCAGGAACCCTTCGCCCTTCGTCACCTGACGGAAGGGCCACGTCGTCAGGACGCCGCCGGAACCGTGATAGCAGAAGATAAGCGGGGTGGCGCGTTTCGGATCGTAGTCGGTCGGAATGTAGACGAGGCAGAAACCGCCCGTGTCGGGCGTTTCGACGGTGAGTTCGACGCCGGGAGTCGTCGCGCGTTGATCTTCGAGTTCGCCGAGCGCGTCGTCAAACAGTTGGGCGTACGTCGGATGGATAAGCGCTATGACGGCAAGTAAGAGGGAGAACCCCCATCCCAACCTTCCCCCGCGAGGGGAAGGGGTTCGTTTCGCTCCTCTTTGCAGTGGTGTCACCGCTTGATACGCCTTCGCCATGTATCGGTCACGACGGAATATCGCCGACGATCTTCCCGACGCTGATCTTGATGTTCTCGATGTCGAACACCTTCGCCTTCCAGTCCGGTTGAAAGAGGTCTTTCTTCGCCTCCGCAATCGCCTTCTGCGCGCCCATCGAGAACTTCCACCCGATCTCCTCGAACACGATGGCGAGCTCCACTTTGAGGTGTCCGACGATGAAGTCGCGCGCGGCGTCGTGGGGAACGCCCATCTTGATCGCCTCGTCCATCGCCTCTCGGATGATCGTCGCGCAGGTCGCCCCGACCGTCTCGGAGAGCGCGGGCTCTAGAATCGCCATCTGCTCCAGCGTGATGCGGTGTGAACGCAGAATCGGTCCAAACATCTTGCGCGCGATTCCCTCCCCGACGGCGTAATGCTCTTCGGGACCCTGCATCAGCGCGTTGACAATCGCCTGTTTCGCGTAGCCGTCGCCCCAATGGTCGTTGATCGCCTTCGGGTCGGTCTCGTCGTGGAAGATGGGCGGGTGCGCGGGGTGGGTGACGAAGTAGGTCACGTCGGGTCGGTCGGGCAGGTGTCCCGCGTAGGGAGCCGCCGGGTCAAGCGCGATGAGGATCGTCCCCGGCTTCACCAACGGCACGATCTCCGCCGCCGCGTATTGAATCAAGTCGTCGCGCACGGCAAAGACGAAGGCGTCCGCCTGTTGCGCGGCGCCTTCCTTCGAGGTCGGCGACTGCCCCCGCGCGCGAAGTTTCGCCTCGCCCTCCGGCGTCTCGACGTAGAGGAGGGTGAAGTCGGGGTCGTCTTTGAGCGTGTTCGTGATGCGGGTGCCCATCGCCCCCGCCGCGCCGATGATCGCTAGGGTCGTCATGTCGGTTGAAGGTTCCTCAATAATTGCGTTATCGGCGGAGATCATTCTACCCGCCGATACGGTTACGGCGACCATGTTGGGTTGGATTCGCCAAAGAGCGTGTCGGTCAGCCGACGCATGTTGTCGCCGTCTACGTCGATCACGTAAACGTCTTGAAAACGTTCGCCGGAGCCGCTGTACGCGATCCGCTTCCCGTCTCTCGACCAAGCGGGGTCAAGGTCGAGGCCAGGCGGATTCGTCACGTTACGTAGGTTGTTGCCGTCGGCGTCCATTACGAAGATGTCCAGCGTGCCGCCGACGCCGTTCGACTCAAATGCAATCCATTCGCCGTCGGGCGACCACGCGGGGTTGTAATACCACGTATCTCGGTCGAGGCTGATGTCGCGCAAGTCGCCTCCGCTGGCGTTCATCGTGTAGATCTCTGGGAACCA
>JAQBWJ010000301.1 GCA_027625215.1 Candidatus Poribacteria bacterium | reverse complement strand
TCGCGTCGATTTCGTCTTCACCCCGATATGCGCGGATCGCGTTCAACGCGGTTTTCAGGAAATAAGAGTTGCTGACGCCCGGTATCTCGACGGGATACTGGAACGCCATGAAAACGCCTTCGCAGGCGCGTTCTTCGGCGGGAAGCGCGATCAAATCGTTGCCGTTGTAGAGGATTTCGCCTTCGGTGACTTCGTACTCCTCGTGACCGGCGATCACCCGCGCCAACGTGCTTTTACCGGAACCGTTCGGTCCCATGATCGAGTGGACTTCCCCCGCGTTGATCGTGAGGTCGAGTCCCCGCAGGACGACGTTCCCATCCACTGAGACATGCAAATTACGAACTTCTAACATCGTTCTTCTTTCTTCCAAGCCGTCATACGACCCGTACAAGTCCCTTCCCCCTGAGGGGGAAGGTTAAGATGGGGGTTCTCGCGTCGGGAGGTGTGAGGTGCAGTCAAAGCCAAAACCCTCACCCTAGCCCTCTCCCGTCAAGGGAGAGGGAACTCCAGAGTCTTACCCCACGCTGCCTTCGAGACTGATCTCCAACAGCGCCCGCGCCTCGACCGCGAACTCCATCGGCAACTCCTGAAACACCTCGCGGCAGAACCCGTTGACGATCATCGAGATCGCGTCTTCCTCCGAGATGCCACGCTGCCGACAGTAAAACAACTGATCCTCGCCGATCTTCGACGTGGACGCCTCATGCTCCACCATCGCCGAGTTGTTCCGCACGTCGATGTAGGGGAACGTGTGCGCCCCGCAGCGGTCGCCGATCAGCATCGAGTCGCACTGCGTGTAGTTCCGCGCGTTCTCCGCGCCCGGCAGCACCCGCACCTCGCCGCGATAGGTGTTCTGCCCCTGACCCGCCGAGATGCCCTTCGAGATGATCGTGCTGCGCGTGTTCTTGCCGATGTGGATCATCTTCGTGCCCGTGTCCGCCTGCTGCTTCATCCGCGACAGCGCGACCGAGTAGAACTCGCCGACCGAGTTGTCGCCCTTCAGGATGCACGACGGGTACTTCCACGTAATCGCCGACCCCGTTTCCACCTGCGTCCACGAAATCTTCGAGTTCGCGCCTTCGCAGATGCCGCGCTTTGTGACGAAGTTGTAGATGCCGCCCTTGCCGTTTTCATCGCCGGGATACCAGTTCTGGACGGTCGAGTATTTGATCTCGGCGTCCTTGTGGGCGACGAGTTCGACGATGGCGGCGTGGAGTTGGTTCTCATCGCGCATCGGGGCGGTGCAGCCTTCGAGGTAACTGACGTAACTGCCCTCTTCGGCGATAATCAGCGTCCGCTCGAACTGCCCCGTCTTCGCCGCGTTGATGCGGAAGTAGGTGGACAGTTCCATCGGACAGCGCACGCCTTTGGGGATGTAGACGAACGTGCCGTCCGTGAACACCGCCGAGTTCAGCGCGGCGTACTTGTGGTCGTTGATCGGGACGACCGTGCCGAGATATTTCTGGACGAGTTCGGGATGCTCCCGCACCGCTTCCGAGATCGAGCAGAAGATCACACCGTCTTCCGCCAACTTGCCGCGAAACGTCGTCGCCACGGACACGCTGTCGAACACGGCGTCCACCGCGACGTTCGTGACGCCCGCCAGCATCGCCTGTTCGTGCAGCGGGATGCCGAGTCGGTTGTACGTTTCAAGCAGTTGCGGATCGACCTCGTCCAAACTCTTGGGCATGTCTTCGGGGCGCTTCGGCGCGGAGTAATAGACGATGTCCTGATAGTCGATGGGCGGATACGCGATGTGCGCCCACTCCGGCTCCGGCATCTCCATCCACCGCTTGAACGCCTTCATGCGATAGTCGAGCAGCCATGCGGGCTCGTCCTTCTTCGCCGAGATGAAGCGGATCGTGTCCTCGTTCAGACCCGGAGGCGCTTCGTCCGCTTCAATGTCGGTGAAGAAGCCGTACTTATAGCGTTCGTTGGCGATCTGTTCGATCTGTTGCGTTTCCGTGATCGGCATTTCTTCGGGTGTTCCATCTTCTTGCGATTGGGCGTCTCGCCCTTCAGCCTGCGAGCACGCTCATCGGGATCAGTTGCTGCGGCAACGGGAAGGTCATGTCCCGCAGCGAGACTTCTTCCAACGCTTTTTCAATGACGCGATTCACTTTGAACCAGTTGGCGCGCGTGCCGCAGGTGGATTCCTGCTTGCAGTCGCCGGGCGAAGAGAGGCACTCCGTCATCGCCACGCCGTCTTCCAGCACGCGCACGATCTCGGCGAGCGAGATTTGGTCGGCGTCGCGGGAGAGCGCGTAGCCGCCGTTCACCCCGCGATGGGAGATCAGCACGTCGCCGCCGACCAGCAGTTTGAGAATCTTGGAGACCATCGGCGCGGGGATGCCCGTCTCGTCCGAGAGTTGCCGCGCCGTGTAGACGTAATCGCGCGGTCGCCCCGCAAACTGGACGAGCAGGAAAATACCGTAGTCGGTCTGTTTGGTAATGCGAATCATCGCGTTCGCCGTCATCCGTTGTTCAGAATGTGTACCGAATTGGTACGGTTTCTGATTCAAGTATAGGCGGCGCGGGTTTGGCGTGTCAATGTGAGGTCGGAGAAATCGTGCGGGGGGCTTCACGATACGGTCGTGGAGCATGACGAATCAAACCGACAACGACGCGCGCGCGCGGGGCGTTTCCGTCGTTGATGCCGGAGGTTCGACCACGCTCCATGACAAGGACTCTGCGGCGAACGATGACGGGTTCGAGAGCGGTTTCTCCCGCTCTCCTTGTTTATGGCGCTCGCCGCTCTACAACTTCCCGTGCCACCACCTGTCCCACAACCGATCCGCCAGATCGAACGCCCGCCGCTCCACCCCGAACCGCGCCCAGTACCGGCACACGTTTTCGATATCGCGTTGCAGCATCTGTCGCGCGTTCGGGTTCATGCGCGGATCGACGCACTGCGGCAGGTCGATGATGACGAGCCGTTCTTCGGTGTAGAGCACGTTGTAGGGCGAGAGGTCGCCGTGAATCGCGTCGTACCGCATCATCCGCTCGATGTTGTCCATCATTTGGCAGAACTTGGGGTAGGCTTCGTCGGGCGTGAGCCGCACGTCGTTCAGCATGGGGGCGGGGGTGTCGCCTTCTCCGATGAACTGCATCAGGATGGCGTCGTCCGTTGCGGCGATGGGTTCGGGGCAGTCGACGCCCGCGTCGTACAGGCGGTTCAGTTGGTCGTACTCCGCGTTCGACCAGATGCCCTCAATCGCTTTCTGCCCGTGCTTCTTGAAAGCGCGCGCGGTGCGTTGGTCGAGGATGACCAACCCCTCGTGATAGGCGGACATGTTGCGCCCGCCGATGAGTCGGGACGGGCGGTAGATTTTGGCGACGACGCGCTCCGCCCCCGTCAGCGAGGGGTCGGACGCGCAGAGGAAGCAGGTCGCCTCCTTGCCGCTCTTGAGCGTGTCGATCACTTCCGTAATCAGTCCTTCGGCGGCAAACTCCTGCAGTTTGCCCTCGAAGTGCGAGTCAAGGTTCGACTCGGTCGATTCGAGCCGAGTAAGTAATGCCATCGCTTCTTCCGTCGTTGAATGTCGGAGTCGTATTGGGTAATCGGTTTCACGTTGAGTCTCCAATGCGGTTGGACTCGACAAGGGTTTTCGTCATCATGTGGTTCCTCCATAACAGTTGTGAGTGACGGGCGTTCGACATTGCAACTCATCCGCTGCGGAAGCGTTGCAACGTCCCCGTCCACCCGTGGATCTCGTGCGTGCTGTCCTCGAAGTTTTTATTCGTATATGCGCCGATGACGGATCGCCAGAATGCCCGCGCCACCTTGTTGTTCGGCGACTGCCACACTTCCCACTCGCCGGGGAACATATCGAATAGGCACATCGCCGCGTGACGCCCCGTCCCGTACCGCCGATACTTCCGCATCACGAAAAACTCTTCCATCCACCACTTCGGCGGACTCTTCGACTCCTCCCGCACGACCGCAAACCCGGCGATCTGGTCGTTCACAAGGATGAAGTAGGGTCGAAAATCCGTCCCCGTCCAATAGCGCGACACGTCGATGTAGTGAAACCGCCCGTCCTTCTCGACATCCCCGTCTTCGATCTCGCTGAAGTCGTATTGATAAAACTGGACGATCCGGTCGAAGGCGTCCATCTCCATCCGCAACGCCGCGCGCAACTTAACGTTCATGATCGAAAATCTCCACTTAACAAGCCCACGTTTCGGATGCACTTTTTTTGCGCCCGTGATCGAGCCACCGATTTCGGATTAACGAGCCGCGCGGTTGTCCCCATTGTCGTACGTTCCGTCGCCGACCGCTCTTGTGCTACCGTGTAAGGGAGACGATACGCGCATGTACGGAACCGCCACAATGGATTTATTCGACGCCATCGCCGAACGCGATCAAACGCACGCCCCGCTCGCCGCGCGGATACGCCCCCGCACGTTCGACGAGTTCGTGGGTCAACAGCACCTTCTCGCGCCGGGACAGGCGTTTCGCCGCGAGATCGAGGAAGACCGTCTTCGTTCGATGATCCTGTGGGGACCTCCCGGCTGCGGCAAGACGACGCTCGCCCGCATGGTCGCCCGCATGTCGGAATCCGTCTTCG
>JAQBWJ010000300.1 GCA_027625215.1 Candidatus Poribacteria bacterium | reverse complement strand
TCGCCTATTCCAGCGTGAGCCACATGGGGTTCGTCGTGCTGGGACTGTTCTCCGGCACGAACGCGGGCGTTCAGGGTGCGATTGTCGTGATGCTCGCGCACGGCATCAGCACGACCGGGTTGTTCATGCTCGTCGGGATGCTCTATGACCGCCGTCACACGCGACTCATCGCCGACTTCGGCGGCATCGCCAAGAAGATGCCGATCTACTCGACGTTTTTCCTGATCATCACGTTTTCGTCTATCGGACTGCCCGCAACGAACGGGTTTGTCGGCGAGTTTCTCGTGCTGCTCGGCACGTTCATGACGCAGGGACGCGCCGTCTTCGCCGTCATCGGGGCGACGGGTGTGATCCTCGCGGCGGTCTACATGCTGTGGATGGTGCAGCGCGTCTTCTTTGGGCCCATCACGAACGACGAGAACGAAGGGCTGACCGATCTGTCCGTCCGCGAGATCGCCGCGACGGTTCCGCTGCTAGCGTTCGTCTTCGTTCTCGGCGTGTTCCCGAAGCCGTTTCTCGACCGGATGGACGTGGCGGGCGAGATCACCCGCTTGACGAAGGCGGGCGTCGAAAAACAGATGGCGTCGGACGAAACCCACGCAACATTGTCAGACTCTTTGGCAGCCGACACGGAATAATAGGTCCGGCGTCGGTGTGCGACGAACCTCTGAGGGAGAACTCACATGGCTCGCCGCGTTAGCCTTTTGATTGCGTTGTTCGCATTTTGGGCGATGTTGTCGGGGCAACTCGACATCACCGTCTTCGGGCAGGCATTTTTGACCGTCTGCGGGGTCATCAGTTGCCTGTTCGTCGTATGGATCGCCTCGCGCATGGGCATCATCGACATGGAAGGACACCCCGTCCACCTCGCTCTGCGCGCAATCGCCTACGTCCCTTGGCTGTTCTGGCAGATCGTCCTCTCCAACTTTGATGTGGCGATGCGCGTTTGGCATCCGAGCCGACCGATTGCGCCGCGCATCATCCGCGTCCCGAACACGACCCGCTCCGACCTCGCAACGGTCATCTACGCGAACTCGATCACCCTGACACCCGGCACGGTCACTATCGGCGTCGATTCCGCAACGAACGAACTGATCGTGCACGCGCTGACGAAAGAGACGGCGGACGCCGTGCTGACGGGGGACATGGAACGACGGGTCAAACGGTTGGAAGGGGTCGCCTGATGCAGTTCGATTGGGCGGCGGTCGCGGCTGGCGCGGTGATTCTGCTCGGCGTGTGTCTCGTGCTGATACGGGCGTATCGGGGACCCACGTCGTACGACCGCATCCTGTCGGCGAACGCCATCGGCACCAAGACGGTCATCTTCATCGCCCTGCTGGGTTTCATGACGCGACGACCTGAGTTTCTCGACATCGCGCTGTTGTATGGGCTGTTGAATTTCATCACGACCATTGCGATCTTAAAGTTCATCGAATACAAGCGACTCGGATAACACCCAATCATGAACGCTATGGACATCGCCGTCGGCATCTTTCTCGCGCTCGGCTGCTTCTTCGCCCTGACGGGCGCGGTGGGCATCGTGCGGATGCCGGACTTCTTCTCGCGGCTGCACCCGGCGGGGAAGAACGACACGCTCGCGGTGACGAGCATCATGATCGCGCTGCTCATCCGAACGGTGGAGTACGACTACCACTGGACGGTCGCCACGAAACTGCTGCTCATCGTCGGGATTATCTTTGTGACGGCTCCGGCGGCGTCGCACGCGATCTCGAAGGCGGCGTTCCTCGACGGGTTGAAGCCCTGGACGAAACCCGGCGACACGGAGGCGTCCAATGAATGAGTTTTTGACGATTGATATCGTCCTTCTGTTCTTCGTGATGGCGACGGCGATTGCGGTGGTCGAGATGCGTAACCTGTTCGCCGTGGCGATTGTCGGTGGCATTTACAGCCTTTTGATGGCACTCGTGTGGGTGCATCTCGACGCGGTGGATGTCGCGTTCACGGAGGCGGCGGTCGGCGCGGGCATCTCCACGATCCTTATTCTGGGAACGCTCGTTCATGTCGGCACGCAGGAAAAAATGAAGAAGGCGCTCAACGTTCCCGCGCTCATCACGGTGATTGCGACGGGGTTGGTGCTCATCTACGGTACGCTCGACATGCCGCGACTCGGCGACCCGCACTCGCCCGCGAACACGCATCCGCTCTACGCGGGCTACATCAATCAGGACATTCAAAAGATTTCCGTCGATGGCGTCGCGACACACGCACCCGTTGATTCGCACGCCGCCGACATGACCGTCGCGGAAACGCACGCATCGCCGGACAACGACGCGCATGAGGCTTCAAGCGTCGGCGAGGAACACGCCGTCGAACAAACCCCTGTCGATCCTCACGCCGCCGAGACGAATGAAACTCCCGATCACGCGGCGAGCGACGGCGATCACGCCGCGAGCGATAGCGGCGCGCATCACGGCGACTATTTTCACGGACACGTCCCGAACACGGTGACGTCGGTGATCGTCTCCTACCGCGCGTTCGACACAATGTTCGAGACGGCGGTGATCTTCACGGCGGGGCTTGCGATGATTCTGTTGCTGCGTCGTCGGCGCGAAGGTCAGAAGGAGGACGCCGCATGAAAGATCAGGTGATTCTCCGAGCCGTCGTCAAACTGATGATCCCGCCGATCCTCATCTTTGGGCTGTACGTCGTCACGCACGGGGAGTTGGGTCCGGGCGGCGGCTTTCAGGGCGGGGTGATTCTCGCGGCGGCGTTCATCGTGTACGGGCTGGTCTTCGGCGTGGACGAGATGCGGAAGATACTGCCGCGCAAGGTGACGGATTTCTTCGCCGCGTTCGGCGTGCTGCTGTATGCCGGAACGGGCGTCTACTGTTTGATCGCCGGGTACAAGTTTTTGGACTATTTCCCAATCAGCGGCGATCCCGGACGAGCGGAGTCGTGGGGAATGATTTTGGTGGAATGGGGCGTCACGTTTACCGTCGGAGCGGTGATGGTGACGGTCTACAACGAAATCACCGAAGGCACGGGTCCCGGCGACCAGCCGGATGGTGAAGGATAACCCGCAATGCAGATTGCCGACCTTTATAACTATTGGGTCTTCATCATTCTGATGATGATCGGCTTCTACGGGGTGATCGCCAAGACGAACCTCGTCAAGAAGGCGATCAGTCTTGGGCTGTTTCAGACGGGCATTTTTCTGTTCTTCATCTCCATCGGGAAGGTGGACGGCGGGTTGGCTCCTGTGAAAGTCGCGCACCCGACGGCGGAGACGTTGTATTCCCACCCGTTGCCGCACGCGCTCATCCTGACGGCGATTGTCGTGTCGGTCAGCACGCTTGCGGTGGCGATGGCGCTCCTCGTCCACCTCCCGCGGTCGTATGGGACGATTGAGGCGGACGAGCTCGAGGAGGCGGAACGTTCATGATCGAACAGAACCTTCCGGCTCTGATTGTGGTGGTGCCCCTGCTCGCGGGACTGTTCTGCGCGTTGTCGGGGCGAGGGATGGTCGCGTGGGTGATCGCCTTCACCTCCACGATTCTTTCCTTCGCCGTCGCGGTGAAGTTGCTCGCGGAAGTCCACGCGTACGGGGTCATCTCCTACGCGATGGGCAATTGGACGATCCCGTTCGGCATCGAGTACCGCATCGACGGGTTGAACGCGCTCGTGCTGCTGTTGGTGTCGGGTATCGCCGTCGTCGTGACGTTTTACGCGCGGGTCAGCCTTCAAAAAGAAATCCCCGCCGACCGATTGCACTTCTTCTATGCCGTGTGGATGCTCTGTATCACCGGACTGCTCGGCATCACCGTCACGGGCGACGCTTTCAACGTCTACGTCCTCCTTGAAATCTCGTCGCTGACGACCTACACGCTCGTTGCGATGGGCAAGGGACGCGACAAACGCGCGCTGACGGCAAGCATCAACTACCTCGTTCTCGGCACCATCGGCGCGAGTTTCATCCTGCTCGGCATCGGCTACCTCTATATGGCGACCGGCACGCTCAACATGGCGGACATGGCGGAACGGCTTCGGGGACTGGAAGACAACCGCACCGTCATCACGGCGTTCGCGCTGCTGATGGTCGGGTTCAGCGTGAAGATGGCGTTGTTCCCGCTGCACGCCTGGTTGCCGAACGCCTACACGTACGCGCCTTCTGCGGCGACGGCGTTGCTCGCGGCGACCGCGACGAAAGTGGGTGTTTACACGGCGTTGCGGTTCCTATTCACGATCTTGGGCGTTGAGTTCAGTTTTCGCGGGGCGATCCCGACGGGGACTATCGTGATGGTGTTCGGCAGTTTGGCGATCCTCTTCGCGTCGTACGTCGCCATCCGGCAGACCAACATCAAACGGATGCTCGCCTACTCGTCGGTCGCGCAGATCGGGTATATCGCTCTTGGTTTCGCGTTGGCGAATCAAGCCGGGTTGACGGGATCGCTCGTTCACGTCTTCAACCACGCGATCATGAAGGGCGGGCTGTTCCTCGCGTTGGGGGCGGTCGCCTACTCCACGAACTCGACCGACATCGCCTCGATGCGGGGGCTTGGGCGCAAGATGCCGATCACGATGGCGGCGTTTGTCGCGGGCGGGTTCGGGTTGATCGGCG
>JAQBWJ010000299.1 GCA_027625215.1 Candidatus Poribacteria bacterium | reverse complement strand
CCAAATCGAGGTCGATGGTGCCCATGTTGATGAGGTCGAACAGGGTGAAGGCGCGGTCTTCCTCGCGGCGGGTGTGGGACAGTTCTGCGATCACTTCGAGGTCGCGTTCGGAAAGGGATCGACTCATACGGCAGGCTCTTTTCTCAACATGGTGCGTGTTGTCGGTGTGCCTCGAGAAGGTTGGCGACACGGTAGCGCAACGCGCCGCTC
Organism: Candidatus Poribacteria bacterium; assembly: GCA_027625215.1. Lineage (GTDB taxonomy): Bacteria > Poribacteria > WGA-4E > JAQBWJ01. Next base: position 4,380 of record JAQBWJ010000299.1, on the reverse strand, counting down.
GACTCAACATGTATCGTCATCCGGTGTTCTCTACAGGTGATGACGTTCGCCGAACGTCATCCGCACGCGCGGGGGAACCCAAGCCCCTTCCCCCTGAGGGGAAGGTTGGGATGGGGGTTCTCGGATTATCAACACGAGTCGAGAACACCGAGATCGCGCTGCGATTGTATCACACACTCATCTTCGCGTACGATACGCTGTAACCGGAGAAAACGCATCGATTCGATTTGAGCACGCCATTTGAGGAATATCGGGGATGAAAGAACTGCGGATCGTACGGGGCGTCAACGCCTACGAAGTCAACATTCAGGGCAAGGCGAACGAACCGATCACCGTCGCCGCGCTGCTTGACCGCGCGCGCTTCCACCTCGGCTTCACGGACATCGATTACCCCCTCGATGTCATCTACGACCGCCTCGAACGCAACGCCCCGCGCGTGGCGATCATCGGCGGCTCGCTTGACCACCCCGCCCACATCGTGGACTGGGACACGACGCTCAAAGCGGCTTACCGCATTTGGGCGAACGGCGGCGTGCCGTTCTACTTCGGCATCCCCGTTGTGTGCGACGGCACGGCGCAGAGCAATCTCGGCATGTGCTATTCGCTTGAATCGCGCAACGCGGTCGCCAAGATGATCGTCAACCAGATGGAGGGGCAGCAGTATCACGGCGCGTTCGTGATTCAAGGCTGCGACAAGACCCCGACAGGCATCCTCTGCGGACTCGCCGCGATGGACATCGTGCGCCGACGACGCGGCGACGCTCCCGTATTCGCCACATTCGCGCCCGCCCACGTCCTCAAAGGCGGCACGATCCCCGATGAGTTGAAGGCGGAGCTCGAAGAGGTCGCCCAACTCGCCGAAAAGAAGGGCGAGACGCACTTTGCCGACGAAATACGCGGCACGGCAAAGTACATCCTCCAATGCTCCACCGACCAAGCGTTTCAGGGCATCTTCCTCCGCATGGTGACGCGCGGCATCATCTCCGAAGAGAAGCGCAAGCACCTCGAAAAGTATCTCTCCGTCGCCACCTGCGACGGCAAAGGCGGCATCTGCGCCTTCAACGGGACGGGCAACTCCTCGCGCCACACGATGAGCGCGTTCGGGCTCGTTCACCCCTCCGTCGAACTGCTCACTGAACCGCCAAGCCAAAAAGCGATCAACGGCAGCATCGACGCCCTGTTCGGCTACTGCAACAACCCCGATTTCTCCGTCTCCGAGATGGTCAAGAAGAACATCGAGAACGCGGTGCGGATCACCTCCGGGACGGGCGGTTCCTCCAACCTGATGATGCACATCGTCGCCATCATGGTACACGCGGGCGTCGACTTCACCCTTTGGGACTTCGACCGCATCCGCCGCGCCGTCCCCGTGCCGGAGGTGTTCGACTACTCCCTGACGGAAGGGCGCGACATCTTCGCCCTCGCCCAACAGTGCTGCGACGGCGACATTCGCGGCATGGAGACCGTCTTCCACGAACTGATGAATCAGGGCGTCCCGATGTACCTCGACGCGCCCACCGCGACGGGCACCACATGGCGTCAGCGGTTGGAAGACGACCGCAACCTCTCGGCGACGGGCGTGAAGGACAACCCGATCATCCTCGCCAACCCGAAGCGACGCTTCAGCGGCATCGACGCGCTCTCCGGCAACTTCATCGAGTCCGCCGTCGTCAAGATCAGCGGGATGAAGACGCCTCAGATCGACTCGTTCGACAACAAAGCGTTCTTCGGGCTGTACTACGAGAACGAGGAAGACGCGACCGCTGCCCTGCTGGACGTGACGCTGCTCGCCGACCTGCGCGACGCCGAAGCGTTCCCCCACGAAGACCTCTTGGCGATGGTCGATTACAACGCCCGATCCGGCGAAACGCGCGGCGACGACGCCCGCAAACTCGACTACGCCGAACTGTTCGACACGATGGTCAAAGACCACACGCTCAAAATGATCGTCTTCATCAGCGGTCAGGGTCCCGTCGCGTTCGGGATGCCCGAACAGTTCACCCCGACGCAGCACATCAACCACAACTACGAACTGAACCCGCTCGTGGTGCTGGTCAGCGATGGTCGATTCAGCGGCGTTTCGTACGGCGCGGCAATCGGACACGTCACCCCCGAAGCGGGCAACGGCGGCGGCATCCTCTACTTGCAGACGGGCGACCTGTTCCACTTGAAACTGCGCGACCGCCAACTGGACATCATCGACCGCGACGCCTTCCGCAAGGGCGAGATCAAGCCGTCGAACGCGAACCTGTCGGTGGAACGCGAAACGCTCGGCAAGGAGCGGTTGGAACGCATCCGCGAACGCCGTTTCCGCAACGTCGCGCCGACGAACCTGATGCTCGATGTGACGGACGCGGCAAAAGGCGTCGTTCCTCGCGCGGTGGCGGAGTCGGTGACGCAGAAGTACGAGTTTCCTGGATAGTAGCAGGAGGCTTCTCGTTATGATTGAAATGGATTGATTGACAGGAGCGTGAGTATCACTTCACTTCGTTGCGGAGCTCATCAGGGGTGAGAACATCGTAAGTCTTACTGACTCGTGATATGTGATAGTAGACCTGAATCGGCATGAACGTCGAGATTGTCCCGTAGTTTGCTCCTAGTTTTTCGAGTTGGGCTCGTTGATCAAGTTGAGATTGCAAAGTATTAAGAACCGACTCGACAACTCCTGGTTTCTGAAGGTCAATATCTAAGGGAAAGCACAATGTGTTGGTCATTCTCACAAACCGCAATCCCTTCTTGCGAACAGACAACCCATTGTGGCTGATCGAGATTTGCAGTTTCTGATCGTCGTGCATCCAATCGATCCATTTACAAGACACATGTTGCACCTGCCAATCATCGATCAGAATACCGTTTAGACCTGTTAACCCATCCAGAATCGGTTTGATGATGTTGTCTACGTCTGGACTTTGATCAGTTTCCATTCGTATACGAGGATGTATCAACCACGTGATATCGACAGAAACTTCCCCGGTGAGAAGGTAGCGGATCCCTCGTAGTCGATCCTGAATCGCCTTTGTTAGATCGTCCTTGCGAGATCGATTAGCTTGGATCGATACTGGTTCAGCGACAATTTCAAATTCGATTGTATCGCCTATTGGACTATCTACACTTGATGCTTCGATCATTGTTACACTATTGACCCAGCTATAGAAGGAACAGAAATGAGTAAGTATGAAAAGTCGTGTTGCGATTATTTTTTGCCTTAACTATGGGCTGGTACAAGCACATATGTCCATCTATCTACTCAGAATTGTCGCCAAATGTTCACCGGAATCATCGAGACGCTCGGCACGGTGCGCCGCATCGACCGCCAACCGGACGGCGCGCGACTGACCCTCCACATGCCCGGCGCAACCGACCTCCAACTCGGCGAAAGCGTCGCCACCAACGGCGTCTGCCTGACAATCACCCGACTCGACGGCGCGACATGGGAGGCGGATGTTTCCGCCGAAACGCTCCGCCGCTCAACGCTCGGCGGCCTGACGACAGGGGCGACCGTCCACCTCGAACGCGCCCTAAAACTCGGCGACCGCTTGGACGGACATCTCGTGCAGGGTCACGTCGATGAGGTCGGTTCGATCACCCGCCAAACTCCCGAAGGCGACGGCGTGTTGATGGAAGTCGCCGTTTCCGACCGAAACGCCCGCTACGTCGCCGAAAAAGGGTCAATCTCGGTTGACGGGGTGAGTCTCACCGTCGCACACTTAACGTCAACGGGGTTTGCCGTCGCGCTCGTGCCGTTCACGCTCGGCATGACGACGTTCCGAGACCGACGCGCGGGCGACAAGGTGAACCTCGAATTCGACGTGTTGGCGAAATACGTTGAGCGGCTGTTGACTGCGGACGACTCGAAACCTGCGTCGCGGATCGACCGAACCTTCCTCGAACGACACGGATACCTGTGATGAACCTCGCATCGGCGCAGAGCGACCGTCGTCACGAAGACACGATTGATGTCGATCCCATTGAAGACGCGATAGAGGCGATCCGTCGCGGCGAGATCGTTATCGTCACGGACGACCACGACCGCGAGAACGAGGGCGACCTGACGATGGCGGCGCAGTGCGTCACGCCGGAAGCGATCAACTTCATGGCGACGCACGGACGCGGGTTGATCTGTCTGCCGACGACGCACCAACGTCTCAGCGAGCTCGACCTACACCCGATGGTCGCCGAGTCCGAATCGCGCGACCCGATGCGTACCGCCTACACCGTCTCCATCGACGCGCGGGAAGGCACGACGACGGGCATCTCCGCCTACGACCGCGCCCACACCGTCCGCAAGATGACCGACCCCTACGCCAAAAGCGGCGACTTCATCCGACCCGGACACATCTTCCCCCTGGAAGCCCGCGACGGCGGCGTCTTGAAACGCGC
>JAQBWJ010000298.1 GCA_027625215.1 Candidatus Poribacteria bacterium | reverse complement strand
TCGCGGTATCCTGCCCGGCTCGCTGATCGAAGACCTGCGCCGCGTGACGGACCGCGGGCGGGAACTTGCGCGAGAACGGCAAGGCGCGCAGACGCAGCGGTTCCAGCCAGTCGCCTCGTTTGATGTGGACCAGCAGCCGTTCATCGATTACGGCGAACTGGCGGTGTTGAACGACGCGATCCACCGCACGTTGAGCCCGCGCCATTGGCACGCCGACCGAACGAAATTGGGCGTGCTCCTCGAACCGGCGGAAGCCCCGTGGTGCACGAACTGGCACCGTGACTGGCTCCACCACGATGCGAACTTGGACAGAGCGCTCTGGGACAAAGGGTTCCGGGACATCAACATATTCAATCAGGTCAACTGCGCGCTGTACGAGGACTCGTCCACATGGGTCGTGCCGGGAAGTCATCTGCGAGACGACCTGCCACGCGAGCATGGGAAGGGCACTCCGCCCGACCTGAAGGGTCTTTCGAACCCCGACCGCGAGCGCGTCGGGCTGGAATACTGTCTCGGCATGCCCGACGCGATGCAACTCCATCTGAACGCGGGCGACTTCGCCCTGTACCGCGCGTCGATGTGGCACATCGGCAACTACGTTCCGTACCGCAAACGGGCGACGCTCCACGACCATATCGACACGCCCGAGTTCATCGCGTGGCGAGACGAAGCCCGAAAGAAACGCCCTTAGCCCCCCTTCATCGTCATTATATCAACACCGGGATTCACCGATATGATGGGACCGCGCGGTCACGCGACCGCACAAGACGCCGTGATTGCGTACACGGAATCCACCGCCATCGACGCGCGGATGCTGCTCCACGATATCTGGGGCAGCGAGGCGCATGCGCTGATGCTCGGCAAACAGGGCATCCTCTCGGACGACGATCTCCGACACATCCTCCAGCCGTTGCAGACCGCCCGCGCCGACGCGGGATCGGGCGCGTTGACGCTTGATCGCGCGTTGGAGGACGTTCACATGAACGTCGAGTCGTACATCATCCGCGCCGTCGGGCGGGAGTACGGCGGGAAACTTCATACGGCGCGTTCTCGAAACGACCAAGTGATTACGGACGCGCGACTGTACATCCGCGAGCTGCTGTTGGATATCGAGACGGCGACGGTCACGATGATCGAAGCGTTCCTTCGCGTCGCGGAGGATCACGCCGAGACGGTGCTGCCGGGCTACACGCACACGCAGCACGCGCAGCCGATCACGCTGGGGTTTTGGGCGACGGCGCACGCATCGTTGTTGTTGGAAGACCTGCGGCGGCTTCGAGCCGCGTACGACACGACGAATCGGAATCCGCTCGGCGCGTGCGCGTTGGCGGGGACGAGTTTCGACACGGACAGAGAGTTGACGACGCGACTGCTGGCGTTCGACGCCACGCAGGACCACGCGCTGGCGGTCGTGTCGGGACGCGATTTCATCTTGGAATCGGCGTTTGCGCTGGCGACGGTGATGACGAACCTCTCGCGGTTCTCCGAAGAGGTCATTCTGTGGACGACGCACGAATTCGGGATGATGACGTTGGACGACGCCTACGCGCTCGGCTCGTCGATCATGCCGCAAAAGAAAAATCCCGATATAGCGGAGTTGGCGAGGGGACGCACCGCTAAAATTCAGGCGCGTCTCGCGGAAGCGTTTTCGATGATGAAAGCGTTGCCGCTTGGCTATCACCGCGATTTACAAGAAGACAAGCCGCTGCTGTGGGAAGGTTTCGATATCGTTGCGGACTCATTAAATCTTCTAACACAAGTGATTCAAACCTCGACATTCCGTACCAAACGTATGTTAGACTTGACCTACGGTAACTTTTGCACCGCGACGGAGTTGGCGAACTACCTCGTCGCAGAAGATGACGTTCCGTTCCGCGCGTCGCATGAGGTAACGGGCGCGCTGGTGGCGCATCTGGTCGAACGCGGCGAAACGTTCCGCGATATCGACGCTTGCGTCCACTTTCTCGCAACCAAAGGATACGCAATCTCCGTAGATACGTTGACCGAACTCTTTGACCCCGTTGCTTCCGTGAGACGGAATCAAAGTCAAGGAGGCACGTCGCCGCAATCGGTCCGCAAGATGGCGAGCGCGTTGGCGGATGCCGCCGCGTCGCATCGCGGATCGGTGGCGATTCGGTCGAACGCGATACGCTCGGCTCGTGATGAGACCGCGCGGTGCGTTCGGCTTGTGCTGGAAGGCAAGGCTGTGCTTGACGTTGTATAGTTTTATGCGGGAGTCTTCATGTCTTCAAGAACCACCTCCTACCCGAGCTCTTCCCTCAGTTGGAAGAGTCTGATCCTGCCGATTTCGTTGAGCGTCTTGATTGCCGGATGCGCTCGGTTTCCACATGCGACCGTTTATTGGGGCGGTTTTAAGGTCGCTTCTCAGGAAGTGACGAAAGCCTCGTACGTCGATCCGATGGTGCGAGGACAGATCGGCGCGTTCGGTGAACCGCACGACCCCGACGCGATGACGGCGGGGCATCCAGAACTTGCCTACGGCACGTTCATCCGCGTCACGAACCTCGACAACGGACGCGCGGCGATACTGCGCGTCAACGACCGGGGTTCCGACACGAACGGCAACCGCCTCTATGTCACCTACAAAGCCTCGCAACTGCTCGAAATACCGCGCGACGGCGGCGCCAACGTCCGTGTGGAAGAAGTCGAGGGACAGGTCGGCGTCGCGTCGTGGTACGGCAGCGCGTTTCACGGACGACCCACCTCCAACGGCGAAATCTACGACCAGTTCGCGTTGACAGGCGCGCACCGATTTCTACCGTTCGGCACAATCGTGAAGGTGACGAATCTCGAAACGCATCAGGAAGTCGTCGTGCGGATCAATGATCGCGGCGGATTTATCAAGGGGCGAATCATCGACCTGTCTCGCCGCGCGGCTGAGGACATCGGGATGACGGGCAACGGCGTCGGGTTGGTGGCTCTCGAAATCATCCCCCCGCCAGCGCCGAACGGGAGCGACTCATGAACCCGGTGATCGTCGCGTTGGACGTGCCGGACTTGGACGCCGCGCGTCGATTGCTTGACCGGCTCGACGGGCAGGTCGATTACTTCAAGATTGGCAAGGAACTGTTCACCGCGACGGGTCCCGAATCGGTGCGGCTCGTTCATTCTTACGGCAAACGGGTCTTTCTCGATCTGAAATATCACGACATTCCGAATACGGTGGCGGGCGCGGTGCGGTCGGCGGCGGGTTTGGGCGTGTGGATGCTCAACGTCCACGCATCCGGCGGCAGCGCCATGTTGAAAGCGGCGGCGGACGCGGCTCCGGGCGGATCGCCCCACGTCATCGGTGTCACGGTGTTGACGAGCATGGACGATGGGTTGTGGCAGGAGGCGTTCGGCGGCGGCGCGCGTTCCGTTGCCGACCAAGTCCCCGTGTTGGCGAAATTGTCGAAGGCGTGCGGGTTGTCGGGGGTCGTCGCCTCGCCGAGAGAGATCGTCACGATCCGCGAAGCGTGCGGCGACGAATTCCTCATCGTGACGCCCGGCGTTCGACCCGAATGGGCGTCGATGGACGACCAGCGACGCGCGATGACGCCCGCCGAAGCGGTGAAACGCGGGGCGTCCTACCTCGTCATCGGTCGACCGATTGCGGCGGCGGATGACCCGGCGAAAGCGGCGGCGCGCGTCCGCGACGAGATCGACGCACTCGGCGCGTCATGAGCGAGAAGCGCGATGAATGGGCGTCAACCCCGTTGGCGTGGGACACGGAACGCCTCTCACGAACGCCGCAAACCGTTTCCTGCAACTGGTCGCGCATGACGGACCGGATGCGCGCCCTCGTACGCGAACTGGGTCGGGGACGAGCCGACGTGTGCCTTCTCGATCTCGGTTGCGGCAAGGGCGGATTCGATGACGGGCTGAAAGACTCCCGAACGCTCTACATCGGCATCGACCCTGCCATCGAGATGCTGCGTCAGGCGACCCCTTCCGTCGGCGCGACCCACCTTTGCGGCATCGGCGAGACGATCCCCCTGAAAGACGCCTCCGTCGATATACTCATCTTGAAAAGCGTCCTGATGCACTGTTACGATCCCCCCGAAGTGTTGCGCGAGGCGCGACGGGTGCTTCGAGTCGGCGGACGGTGTATTGTGTCCGTGAGCAACGGCGGCGCGTGGTTCGGGTGGATGCGTTCTCTTGCGCGGCGAAGGCGGCAGGGATCGGACGGGCATCTGCATGTGTTCGACCCCGAATCGCTGCGTCTGCTGCTTGAAACGGCGGCGTTTCATGTGGAGTCGGTGAAGACGCTCGGCTTTTTGATCGCGCCGGGTTTATTGGATCGACGGTTTCCCCGATCTTGGGTCAACGCCGCGTGCGGGGCGGCGGATGTTATCGGCGGGGCGATTTGCCCGTCGATGGGCGGCACGTTGATGATCGTCGCGGAACCGACGGAGTTGCGTTGACAATGCAATCGGGAACGCTATCGGAAGTCGGCGAGAGGCGCGAGGAACCGATCCCGCTTAGGCATCAGGGATGGGCGAAACGCGCGTTCGATATCCTGTTCGCCGCGAGCGGACTGATCGCGCTGTCACCCATATTGGCGGTTTGCGCGGTGTTGGCGAAGTCTCAGTCGGAA
>JAQBWJ010000297.1 GCA_027625215.1 Candidatus Poribacteria bacterium | reverse complement strand
CCTCAGGGTGACAGGTGGTTGGTTGACGTCGGACAATCGCGCAACAATTATTGCGGTCTTGTTCTGAGGAGCCTCTCGCAGGAGGTGACGTGAGAATCTCGGCGTTTTCACAAACTTCCGACGACCCACTGAGTCGAAGGTTCTTTGGGAAAGGGTTCCCCCACCTTACTCTACAAATCGAAGTCATCCGCCCCACCGCTTGACTCGCGCCGTCGCGCGCGACTACCATACCCGATGCCCCAATCGTACGGAGAGATGCGAGAGCGGCTTAATCGGCATGATTGGAAATCATGTGTGGGGGCAACCTCACCGAGGGTTCGAATCCCTCTCTCTCCGCCACTTCACGCAGTTACCATGCGGGTTTTCAGCATCCCACCTGTCGCAGCGTTACGACAATGAATCGGTGTTTTTCGCTGAACTTGACCTGTTTCCAGGAACGTTTGGGTCAATGTTGGGTCAATCGTTCTATGTCAATAATGGGTCGATTATGCCGAAAAACACACGTACGCTGATCGCTCCGCTTCCCACCGTCAGGCATCCGGACTTTTCTTAACTGCGTCAGGCGATTATGTCGCCGACGCCAATCCTCGAACGACAGGCATCGCAACGACAAACCGTCAGCGGAACCAGAGAAGGTGCGGGACTTGCGATTTAGGTCGATACGACCGACATTCGCGGTGGAGATGCTCAGGAATCATGATCGTGGAGTCGAATTCGAAGGGAAACGAGGTCACAGATATATGACGAGATGTGTCCTTATTCTGGTGGGGATCGTATGGGCAACGTTTTCGGCGGGATCGGCTCAGGCGGGAGTCGATGGCGTCGCGGGGGGGTTTGGCGCGACCTCGCGCGGCGGCGAGGGCGGGCGCGTCCTCACCGTGACGAACTTGTCGGATGCGGGTCCCGGATCGTTGCGCGAGGCGCTCGAAGTCACGGAACCGCGTCGGATCGAGTTCGCGGTCGAAGGGACGATTGAGCTCCGAAGTCGCATCGTCGTCCGAAACGGGCGCGTCACCATCGACGGATCGACCGCGCCCGGCGACGGCATCACGCTGTTGAGACACGGTATTCAGTTTGTTGGCGATTGCGACGACATCATCGTGCGCCATCTGCGGATCCGCGTGTTGGAAGGCGGCTCGTCGGGCGACTGCCTCCTGTTCTGGGGGACCGACGGAGGGACAGTCGAGCGCGTGCTGATCGATCACTGCTCGCTCATGTGGGCGACCGATGAGGTCATCAACACATGGGGAAGCGTCCGCGACGTGACCTGTCAGTGGACGATCATCGCGGAGGGGCAGTCGGAGGCAGACCATGAGAAGGGCAGTCACAGCATGGGGTGGCTCTCCGGTCGCGGGTCGGACGGCGTGACGATTCACCACTGCCTGTTCGCCCACAACGGCGACCGCAGCCCGCTGGTGGGTGGCGGCGGCACGTACGACTTCGTCAACAACGTCGTCTACAACTGGATCAACCACAACGCGACGAAGATCGCCGACGGCGCGCGCGTCAACATCGTGAACAATGTCTACATTCCGGGCGCGGAATCGTCCGCGACGGCGGCGTGCATCTTGCCGAGCGAGCCGGACGCCGGGACGCGGCTCTATCTGTCGGGCAACGTCTCCCATCTCACCCCAACGGGCGCGGAAGACCAATGGCTCAACGTGACGTGGTACGAAAGCACGGACAACGGCTGGATCGAACATCGCCCCGCGCCGCCCGTGTTCCGGTTGATGGAGCCGTTTGAGGTTGTCCCCGTGACCACGCATACTCCCGACGAAGCGTATACACTGGTGTTGGAACGCGCCGGAGCGAAGGTGCGCGATGCGGACGACCTCCGCGTCGTTCAAGAGGTGGAAGATCGCACGGGACATGTCGGCAGGGAGACACGATGACGCGAGACGCTTCCGTCGAACAGGAGTACGCGACGACCGATCCGCTGAAGGTACGGATCGACACGCACCGCCTCTACGACGAGCGACCCGTCGATCTGGACGCCGAAGCGTTCGCGGCGATGCGGTTGGAAGGACGCGAAGCGGTCTTGGACGCCGGATGCGGACCCGGTCGGTTTCTGCGATTTTTGCGGGAACGCGGGCATCGGGGCACGCTCATCGGTTGCGATCAATCGGCGGCGATGCTGATCGAAGGGCGCGCCGCGCTCAACGCGGCAGACGCGGAGTGGGCGCGCGGCGATGTTCAGACGCTGCCGTTCCGGTCGGAGTCGTTTGAATGGGTGGTTGCGCGGCACATGCTGTATCACGTCCCCGATGTGGACGCCGCCCTGCGCGAGTTCCGCCGTGTCTTGAAACCGGACGGCGCGATGCTCGCTTCCACCAACGCGCTCGAATCGCTGCCCCATATCGGTCGGCTGTCGAACGACCTGTTCACCCAATTCGGCTTGTCGGGCGACATGAGTTCACCCATCGCCGGATTCAACACGGAGAACGCGCGCGGCATCCTCTCAAGCGTTTTCGCGCGCGTCGAAGTCCTGCCCGTCGAAAACGCGCTTGTCTTCCGAGACGCGGCTCCCATCGTTCGATACGTTGAGACGCTGTTCACAATGCGCGGCGCGCCCGACGACGCCCCGCTCCGCGCCGAGATGGGCGCATGGCTGACGGTGGAAACGGAAGCGCGTCTCGAAACGATGGGCGGCGTGTGGCGCGACCCGAAACGCATGGCGTTCTACCGATGCGCCGCGACATGAAATCTCAGGTCTGGGGCGTCTTCAATTGACGGGATGGTTCACCCCTGCCTATAATGGACGGGCTTATTTGGCAAAACGCGCCGACGATTCGATATAGTCACGGGGATATGGACAGGTCTCTGTTTTGATGTTACAGCGTGGAGGTTGAGGGAGAATCATGGTTCGGATGACACGCCTAATCGGGCTGCTCGCCTTTTGTGTTATGGTGATCACCGCGAACGCCGCCGAGTGGAAGTACGTCCGCCAACCGACGCTGACGCGGCACGTCAAAGCGGTTGATTTCGCGGACGCGAAGAACGGCATCTTCATATGCGACCGCGCAACCATCGCCACGACGACCGACGGAGGCACAACCTGGACGCCGGGATCGCTGAACGCCCTGCTCCCGGCTGAAGCGAAGAACTCGACATTTCTCGATGTCTACTATCTCAACTCGAAAATGATTTGGATCGTCGGGGAGAACGGCGTCGCGCTCAAGTCGGCGGACGGCGGCACGACATGGGTGCTGCTCCCGACGCGCTCGTACGCCGTGTTCGAGGCGGTGTTTTTCGTAAACGAAAAGACGGGTTGGGCGGTCGGCAGCGGCGGCGCCGTGATCCGCACGAAAGACGGCGGCTCGACGTGGACGACGCTCGACACGAAGACGAACAACCGACTCGGCGGCGTTTGGTTCTTTGATGAAATGAACGGCACGGTCGTCGGCGACGGCGGTACGATCCTGTACACGACGGACGGCGGCGATACGTGGGTCTCCCGCCGCAGCCCGACGGCGCTCTCTTTCAACGACATTCAGTTCATCGGAAAACGCGGCTGGGCGATTGGCGGCAACGGCACCGCCGCCTTCACCGACGACGGCGGCGAAACGTGGGAAGCGCAGGAGTCGAACGTCCCCAACTCGAACGGGATGCCGGAGCCGATCTGGGGCGTCGCGTTCGCCAACGAAACGCGCGGTGTTGCGAGCGCGGAGTTCGGCGTTCTCCTCGTGACGAGCGATGCGGGCGAAACGTGGGCTCCGCTCGATCCGCGCCCCACGCTGAACCGTCTCAACGATGTCGCTTGGCTGAATCCGACGACCGCCGTCGCGGTGGGCGAGTTCGGCACGGTGCTCCGCACGAAGGACGGCGGCAAAACGTGGGAGACCATCTACAACAACTCCGACCTGTTCTCCGTCTCGCTGATTGGAAGAAGCGGCGCGGTGGTATCGGGTCACGGCGGCACGGTGCTTCAAACGGCGGACGGCGGGAAATCGTGGACGAAACGCTCGATACCCGTCCCCTTTCAACTGTTCGACGTGAACATGGTGGACGAACTGCGCGGCTTCATCGTCGGCGACAACCGCACGTTCCTCGAAACGCGGGATGGCGGCAAGTCGTGGATCCCGGTCGCCAATCCGCAGAGTGAAACGGGCGGCGAAGCGCGCATCGAGACGCAAGACGGCGCCGAAATCGCGCTGGCATCGTACGCGCTTGAGTTCGCCGGAGCGAAGAACGGCTGGATGATCGGCGATCTCGGCAAGTCGATTCGCACCGTTGACGGCGGCGAACATTGGGTTTCGCGCACGCTGACGGTGCAGGAACTCAGCCCAAACACGCTCTACGGCGGCGCGGTGTTGGATGCCAAGATCATGTACGGCGTCGGCGCGGCGGGAACCATCATCGCCACCAAAGACGGCGGCGCGACGTTTGAGCAGCAGGACGCAAGCGTCTTCTCCGAACTGCGCGACATCGACTTCGCGCCCGACAAAAAGACCGGCTGGGCGGTCGGCTCCGGCGGGACGGTCATCCACACGAAAGACGGCGGCGCAAAATGGACGGAGCAGGTCGGCAACGTGATGACCGACTTGCGCTCCGTGATCGCCGTCACCGCGCGCGAGGCGTGGGCGGCGGGCGCAGGCGGCGCGATGATCCACA
>JAQBWJ010000296.1 GCA_027625215.1 Candidatus Poribacteria bacterium | reverse complement strand
CACGACGACTACATCACCGCGCAGGGCGACGGTGGCAGCGGCGAGTCGTACGTCATCAACGTTCAATCCGGCGAGGGAACGCGCGTGACGTGGTGCGGACAAACGGTCTACCCCGACCTGTGGGTCGCGCCGTCCGACACCTCGCTCCGCTACAATGCGACATATCGAACCGAGTTGGTTGCGAGGCAATCGACGCCGCATGGCGCGGTCGCAACGGTCAACGCAACGACCTACAACCGCCGAATGAGCGACACCCTTATCCGTCGCGTCACGAACCCGACGCTCGCGTCGCTCGATTTCGCCGCGTACGACTCGAACGTCCTCCTGTTCGACCCAACGCAGTACGAAGTCGCGCCGCCTGAAACCGTTCCCGCGTTGAACGACCTCCACTTCAACAAACTGGCAGCGGGTTCAATTGTCAACACAATCGCCGAGACGCCGCTGACGGAGGCGGAACGGTTCAAGCCGCTCGCGTGGGAGCCGATGACGACGTGGCTTGAAGACGTGTGGGACTTCGACCGCGCGTTCGACCTGTCGCTCATCGGGTTGGACATCGAGGAGTACACGTGGGGCGATTCCTACGTCTCGGAAGCGTACCAGCGGATCACGACGGCATACCTCCGCGAAAACGGCGAGATGTGGGTGAAAGTCGAGTTTCAGCCTTGGGTGACGTTTCTCAACGGCGTGTCGGACGAGGACGAGGACGGGTTCCCCGAACTTTACGGGCGCGTGCCGTCCAGCATCGTTTCAGAGGAACTCGCGCACGTACTTCATCACGAATACATGGCTCCCGTCGAACGCGACGACCTCGACTCGTGGGAGGAGTCGCTTGCCGAACGTTGGTACGCGCGGTTTCTCACGAAAGCGCTGCGAAAGACCGATACGACGCGCTGGTTCAACGCGCTGCCGCAGGAAACGCGCGATTTACTTGGACGCGAACCGGATGCGCTGATCTCCGCCAAGCCCCACGAACGGTTGATCCATCTCGCCATTTTGGTCGAGTACACCGACGCCGTTCAATAATCTCGCCTTTATTCCATCGACAAGAACCGTTACGATACGCCCCAAGTCTTCGTCGTCTCTAACTCACCGCGACAAAAACTAGGGCTTCAGACCGTGTACGACCGCAACTTCTGCCGCGACACCGCGCGTTCCACCCGCGCCGAATGGCTCGAAACGAACGAGATCGGCGGATACGCCTCCGGCACGGTCTCCGGCGTGCCGACGCGCCGCTATCACGCGCTGTTGATCGCCTCGCTCAAGCCGCCGACGGAGCGCGTCGTGTCCCTTGTCGGGTTCATCGAGGGGCTGCGTCAAGGCGACAGCGTCACCGAGTTCTGCGCGTACGCCTACCCCGACTCGATCCACCCGCGAGGGTTTGATCGGCTTGAACGGTTCGAGGGCGATCCGGTCCCTACGTGGCGGTATCGTTTCCCAGACGGCTCTCTTGTCCAAAAACGGATCGTCATGTCCACCGACGACAACACGACGTTCCTCGAATATCGCTTACTGGAAGGCGACGGCGGGCAGTTGCGGCTGCGTCCGAGACTCGTCTGGCGCGATTACCACTCGCTGCAACGCGCGTCTGTCGAGAAAGAGCGCGGCTTCAAAGCGGAAGGGACGCGCATCACCTATCAGCCGGACGGGTCGATCCCGCCGCTGGTCATTGTTCACCCCGAAGCGGAACGGGTGGACGAGGCTTACTGGTTCTACACGACCCGGTTGGGCGTCGAGCAGGAGCGCGGTCTGGACCACGACGAAGACCACTGGAGCCCGTGCGAACTTCGTTTCGTGTTGACGCCGGATTCGCCCGTCGTTGGATTGATCGCGTCTCATGAAGCGTCCCGCGCGAACGGATCGGCGGCGGAGGTGTCCGCGATGATTGACGCGGAAATCGACCGACGGGCTCAACGCAGCGGGCGAGTCGACATCTCCGACGAGCTCGAACCGAACACGACGGCGACTCTGAAACGGTGGGCGCATCGCGCGTGGGACTTCCTCGCCCGTCGCGGCGACGACCGCTGGACGACGCTCGCCGGATACCCCTGGTTCACCGATTGGGGGCGCGACACGATGATCTCGCTGCCGGGACTGACGCTCGCGCTCGGCGAAACGGAGATCGCGCGACAGATCATCGCCTGTTACGCCGACCATGTGTCGGAGGGGATGATCCCGAACCGCTTTCCCGATCAGGGCGAACAGCCCGAATACAACAACGTAGACGGCACGCTCTGGTTTGTCGAAGCGATTCGGGCGTATGCCGCCGTAGCGCCGGACGATCCGATCATCCGCGACTCGTGGTTCCCGATGCTGCGCGAGATTCTCGACTGGCATCGTCGGGGAACGCGGTACGGGATTCACGTCGCGGCGGACGGACTGCTTTACGCGGGCGAAGAGGGAACGCAACTGACGTGGATGGACGCGAAGATCGGCGATTGGGTGCCCACACCGCGTCGGGGCAAGCCTGTCGAGGTGAACGCGCTGTGGTACAACGCGCTCCGCATCGTGGAATCGTTTGCGACGCAGTTCGGCGACGACGACACGACGAAACGTTGCGCGTCCGACGCCGACAAAGCCCGATTCTCGTTCCGTTCGCGGTTCGTGAATCGCACGGGGGCGGGGCTGTACGACGTGGTCGACTCGCCGAACGGCGACGACCCTACGGTGCGTCCGAATCAGATTTTCGCCGTCAGTCTGTATCATCGGATGCTGGACGCGGAGACGCAACGCCGCATCGTTGAGCAGGTCGATTACCACCTGTACACGCCGTTCGGGTTGAGGAGCCTCGCGCGAAACCATCCCGACTACCACGCGACGTACGGCGGTAGTCCTGTCGAACGCGACGGCGGCTATCACCAAGGACCCGTTTGGGGATGGCTTTGGGGTCCCTACATGACGGCATACCGCAACGCCTTCGGGCAAGATGAGAATTACCGCCGCAAAGTGTCGGAGGGGTTGTCTCTGCTCGTGAATCATCGGGATGAGCGCGGAATCGAGGGTATCTCGGAAATCTACGACGGTCGCGCGCCACATGCGGCGCACGGATGTCCCTGGCAGGCGTGGAGTCTGGCGGAGGCGTTGCGCGTCGCGTCGGAAGAGGGCTTCTTGACGGTCACTTGACGAGCCGGACGATGGATTCGGTGCGCTTCAAGGAGGGCTCCTCCTTCGGCGCGTCGATGAACTCGTTCTCCCCGACAAACGGCTTCGCGCTGATTTCGACGCCGATGTTGCCGCGTTCGTCGCGGGCGATGAAACGCGCGTCGGGTTTCACATCGCGGGCGCGGATGTAACCGAGTCCGACGGGCGCGTCCAAAGACGGCGAGTGCGTCGCGCTCGTGATCCATCCGATGCGTTTTTCCGCGTCCGCATCGGGGAAAATGTCCGTTCCGACGGCTGGAACGATCTCGCCGTCGAACCGCAGATTCATCATCAGCTTATTCGGATGCCCCCGATAGTGCATCCGCGCGACGATTTCCTGTCCCAGATAGCAGCCTTTGTAGAAATCGATTCCGTGAAACAGACGCGCCTCCAAGGGGATGATGTCGTCGTGGATGTCCGCGCCGAATCGCGGGATGCCCGCTTCGATCCGCAACGTTTCGAGCGCGTCGTCGCCGACGACGGTTGCGTCGTTTGCCGACAGACGGTGCCACACATCCTCTTTGCGGTCTGATGGGACCAAAACGTCGAATCCGGGCTCTCCGACGCGGTTCATGCGGACGATAATCGTATCATCAACTTGAATCGAGCGATAGAGTTGTTGCGGGAGGTTCTCAACGCCGAGTCGCGCTTCAAGAAACCCCGCCGCGTCCTTCCCGAAGACGCCGAACATCGCCCACTCGCCAGTCACGTTAGTTGCCTTCGCGTCTTCGGCGATCAGGAACTTCCAAACGTGATTGAGCAACGGCTGAACGGCGGACGCCTCCACGTCGAGCAACAGCGCGTCCTCGCGCACGATCAGTCGGTAGTCCGAAACGATCTTGCCGCGATCCGTGAGCACCATCCCGTAGTTGCCGCGTCCGACTTGCAGACTATCCACATGGTTCGAGGTGATGTTGTGGAGCCACTGCGCCCGCTCGCCCCCCGTGACGGCGATCTTCCCTCGCCCGCTCAGATCGGCGACGCCGACGGACCGACGGACGGCGGCAACTTGCGCTGATAGTTCTTTCGACACCGCGATATCCTACCTTCAGTTCAACCCGTTGGGTCACGCCCACTCTAGTTTATGCGATATTGAATCAAACAGAGGTCGGGTTTATCGCAATCTTGTCGATCACGCCGCTCTCACCAAATCGCCTCGAGATACCGCAGCGTGTCGCCGACCGCATAGCAGACGACCTCGCTTGGGTCGAGCATCGTTTGTTCCTTGATCTGCGTGCAGAGTTCTCTCGCCGCGTTTACGCCGTAGGCGCGTTTGAAGTAGGTGAAGGCGTTGAGATCGGGGTCGGGCAGATAACGGCGCGACTCGAATGCGACCTGCGGATCGAGGTAGAACGAGTACAACTTGTCGAGCGGCATGTCGGCGATATTCAGGATCGCTTCGCGCTGCTCCTCCGAAAGCGACGTGGTGAACCGTTCGTGCAGTCGCCGCACGAACCCGTCGAACCAAGCGGCG
>JAQBWJ010000295.1 GCA_027625215.1 Candidatus Poribacteria bacterium | reverse complement strand
ACGACAGCCGCGAGTTCTTCACCAACTGAATCTCGGCGAGCGATTTCTCCGCCTTCACATCCGCCAACGTGACCGATTTGCTTAACGGCGCGACCGCTTCGATCTCGACGGCGACCCAACGTTCGTCGTCCGTCGTCGGGTCTTGGTACGATTCCTTCGTGATCCGCGCGACGCCGACGACCGCCTTCACGTCTCCGCTGTGGTAGATGAACGCGAGGTCGCCGACCTTCATCGCTTGAAGGTTGTTGCGCGCCTGATAGTTCTTGACGCCGCCCCAGTCCGTCTTCTTGTCGCGGACGAGGTCGTCGAACGAGTAGTCGTGGTCGGGTTCCGTTTTCAACAACCAGTAGTTCACGAGGCTGCCATTTCCGGTTCGGTTTCAAGGAGGTGAATCGCTTCGGTGATGCGGGTCAGCGTCACGTCGATGAGGCGTTCGTCCAAGCCGAGCGGCTCCGTCACGGCAACTTGCACACGCGGAAACCGCGCCGCCGCTTCTCGCGCCATACGCGGGATGTCGCTCTGCGAGTGGCGTCCCGGCGAGAGGAAGTACGGGTGGACGATCACGCGCTGCGCTCCCTGCTCGACACACCGCGCGAACGCTTGCGCGATGGTCGGCTCCGCCAACTCCATGTGCGCGACTTCGATCACGTCGTAGACGCCCCGCGCCCGCGCCATCTCGACGACAACCTCAAGCATGCGGTTCGCCGCGTCACGTTTGCTGCCGTGATCGACAATCACGATTCCGGTCTTCAATTTCAGTCTCTCCGAAAACATCTCGTCAAGCGTACGGAGTTCGATTGCTGTCAGTGTAATGTATTCGGGGGGTCGGACGCCAGATGAAAAACAACAACCAAAGACGCCCGTGATCGAACAGTTAGGACTCGCGCTCGGCGTGCGTGTCGCGGAAGATCAGTTGAATCGGGACGCCCTCGAAGTCGAACGCTTCGCGCAAACGGTTCGTGAGGAACCGCTGATAGCCTTCGGGGATGTAGTCCGGCATGGTCGTGAAGATGACGAACGTCGGCGGGAGGATGTCCACCTGTGTGATGTACTTGAGGCTCGGTCGGCGGCTTTTGACGACGGGAGGCGGCATTTCGTGCGTCGTGCCGCGCAGCCAGTCGTTCAGGATCGGCGTGGCGACGCGCGTGCTGCCGACGGTGAACAACCGTTGCGTCAGTTCGAGCAGGTTTTCGACCCGCTGCCCCTTCACTGCCGACGTGAACACAATCGGCAGATAGTCGTACGCGGAGAACACGTCTTGAATCTCCTGCGTATACTCGTTGAAGGTGTGGTTGTCCTTCTCGATGAGGTCCCATTTGTTGGCGACGACGATGCAGATTTTGCCGTGACGCGCCGCGAACGCCCCTATCGTCTGGTCTTGATGAGAAATCTCGCGCGAGATGTCGAGCACGAGCCACGTCACGTCCGCTTTCTGGACGCTGCGTGTGGATCGGAGGACGGAGTGCTCCTCGACGCTGCGTTTTTCAATGCGGTTGCGGCGACGCATCCCAGCCGTGTCGATCAACTCAAACCGCATCGCGTCCTTCTCGAACAGGACGTTGATGGAGTCGCGGGTCGTGCCGGGCACGTCGTCCACGATCATGCGCGTTTCGCCGATGAGCGCGTTGATGATCGAGGATTTACCCGCGTTCGGGCGTCCGACGACCGCGACCTGGATCGGTGTTTGAGAGGGCTCGTCGTCGTCGTCGGACTGTTCCGGCAGTACTTCCACCGTTCGGTCGAGAAGCGGCTCGATGCCGTTCTTGTGGATCGCGGAGACGGGCAGGTTGTCGTCAAATCCGAGTTGGTACATCTCCGCGAGATTCATCTCGATCTTCATGTCGTCCGCTTTATTGCCGACAACGAAGACGCGCTTGCCCGACGCGCGGAGCATGTCGGCGACGGCGTGGTCGTCCGGCGAGAGTCCGTCGATCAGGTCTACGACGTACCAGATCAACGACGCCTCGCGCACGGCGATTCCCACTTGGAACTTCACTTGTTCGATCATCGAATCGTCGGGATCGGGCACCAAACCGCCCGTATCCACGATGCGGAACCGTTTGTCGCGCCACTCGACAGGGGCGTACAGACGGTCGCGCGTCACGCCGGGAATATCGTCCACGACGGCGATCCGTCTGCCTAAGATGCGGTTGAACAGCGACGATTTGCCGACGTTCGGTCTGCCGACAATCGCCACGATTGGTTCTGCCATGTCCCTGCCTGTCTAAAACCCCTTCCCCTTGCGGGGGAAGGCTGGGAAGGGGGTTCCCGCGAGACGCATAACGCGAGAACCCTCACCCTAACCCTCGCCCTCAGGGAGAGGGGACGGTTGCGTCTCACTCGTCTTCTTCGGGGAGATCGACTTTTATGAAGACCTCCGCCAACTGCTTGTCATCCACCGTCGAGGGTCCGCCTGTCACGAGGCAGACGCCTTTCGAGGTCTTCGGGAAAGGGATCACTTCGCGGATCGACGTTTCGCCCGCCAACAGCGCAACCAATCGGTCGAACCCGCAGGCGATCCCGCCGTGAGGAGGCGTCCCGTATTTCAGCGCGTCGAGGAAGAACCCGAACCGCAGTTGAATGTCGTCGTCCGACAGTTGCAACATACGGAACACTTTCTCCTGCACCGCCGCGTCGTGGATACGAACGCTGCCCCCCCAAATCTCCTGACCGTTCACCGCCAAGTCGTAGGCGTTCGAGCGCACTTTACCGGGATCGGTATCCAACAGCGGGATGTCCTCCGGGTGCGGCGACGTGAACGGGTGGTGCATCGCGTCCCACCGATTTTCGTCCTCGTTGCGCTCAACCAACGGGAAATCGACCACCCAGACGAACTCGTACGTGTCCGGTTGGATCAACCCAAGTTTGTGCGCCAGATGAACGCGCAACGCGCCCAACGCCGCGTGCGTCACGTTCGTCGTATCGGCGACGAACATCAACAGGTCGCCCGATTCGCCGCCCATGCGGTCACGGAGCGCCGTCAGCGTGTCCGACTCGAAGAACTTGGCGATGGGCGAGTCGATTCCGTCGTCCGTGACGCGCATCCACGCAAGACCCTTCGCGCCGTAGTTCCCGACGAACTTTGTCAGCGCGTCGATCTCGCTGCGGGAGAGTTTCGCCCCGCCCGGCACGCGGATGCCCTTCACGAGTCCGCCGCTCTCCGTCACCGTCTTGAAGACGCGGAACGTGGACTGCGCCGCGAGATCGCCCACGTCGACCAGTTCCATCCCGAAACGCAGGTCGGGCTTGTCAACACCGTAGTTGCCGACCGCTTCCGCGTACGGCATCCGTCGGAACGGCGTCTCGATCTTCACGTCGATCAGGGCAAACAGTTCCTCCATGAGCCCTTCCACGACGGTCAGCACGTCGTCGCGTTCGATGAACGACATTTCCACGTCGATCTGCGTGAATTCCGGTTGTCGGTCGGCGCGCAGGTCTTCGTCTCGGAAGCATTTGACGATCTGGAAGTATTTGTCCATCCCGGCGATCATCAGCATCTGCTTGAACAGTTGCGGGCTTTGCGGCATCGCGTAGAACGATCCCGGGTTCAGGCGGCTCGGCACGAGGAAGTCGCGCGCGCCTTCGGGCGTCGATTTCGTCAGCATCGGCGTCTCGACTTCGAGGAAACCGTGACGGTCGAAGTAGTTGCGAACGACCATCGCCGCCTTGTGCCGCATCTGCAACGCCTTCGCCACGCGCGGACGCCGCATGTCGAGATAGCGGTAGGTCATCCGCAGGTCGTCGTTGCGGTCGAGGTCTTCGTCGTCTTCGATCAGAAACGGCGGCGTCTTCGCCGTATTCAGGATCGCCAATTTCGTCACGGCGAGTTCGACTTCGCCCGTCGGCAGGTTCGTGTTGACTGTGCCGGGCATACGATCGCGGACTGCGCCCGACGCTTCGAGGACAAACTCGCTGCGGATCGCGTTGCCGACCCGATGCGCCTCAGCGTCGATCTGCGGGTCGAGGACGATTTGGACGATTCCGGTGCGGTCGCGCAGGTCTATGAAGATGCAACCGCCGTGATCGCGTCGGCTTTGCACCCATCCGGTCAAGACGTGCTGCTTGCCGACGTCGGCTTTGCGGAGTTCGCCACAGTAGGACGTACGTTTCATGGTCGTGTCGATACCTTCTCTAAATGCGTTGCAGTATTTGCGTGATGAAGACGGCTTGTCGGGAGATGCGGGACAAATCCGGTTCCCCTCTCCCTTGACGGGAGAGGGGTTAGGGGTGAGGGTGACGACTCACCCTGAATCCCGCCGTCAATTCGTGCGCGCCGCGAGGCGGGATGGTAGTTCCGCCAGCGGCACCGTCTCCTGACTGCCGTCTTGCATGTTCCGCAGCGTCGCCGCCTGCTGCGCGAGTTCGTCCTCGCCGAGCAGCACCACGTACGACGCGCGGAGTTTGTTCGCCGTTTTCATCTGAGCCTTCAGGCTGCGCTCCTGATATTCCATTTCAACCGTCAACCCGACTCGTCGCAAGTTGGTTGCCACTTCAAACGCCTTCTCCGTCAACCCTTTGCCGACCGTTGCCACAAACGCCTGCGCGAGCGGTTCCGGTTCCGGCAACACGTTCTGCGCCTGCATCGCCAACAGCAGTCGATCCATGCCCGCGCCGAA
>JAQBWJ010000294.1 GCA_027625215.1 Candidatus Poribacteria bacterium | reverse complement strand
GCGAGGCGTTTCCGCGAAACCTGGAATATCAATACGGATGCCGGAACTGCGAGTTCGCCAAACGATGTGGCGGCGGCTCGTTCTGATCGGCAAGCCGCCAACACAACAAATCAACGCCCTGCATGGATTCCATCGCAGGGCTCTTTCTTATCTGCTCGATCGTGTCGCCGGATTGACTTACGACCGTCGGGTGTTATGCTTTCCGCAGTAGCGTTCACCGAAACACCGACCGCCGCCGAAAGGAAGCGCGCCATGAAAACGGTGCAGGTCGAACTGCCGGACAAGCTGGCGACCGAAATCGACAAACTCGTTCAGTCCGGCTGGTTCCACAACGAGCAGGAACTGATGCGGTACGCGCTGACGGAGTTCGTTCGTCACAACCTGCTGGAACTGACACGGAAACAACAACTGGAGGACATCGAGTGGGCGATCTCGCGTCGGAAGGAGACGGCGTCGCCGGACGCCTGATCGTCTCGAACACCGGACCGCTGCTCCACCTCCGGGAAGCCGACTCGCTGCCGATGATGCGTCTTCTCGGAGAGATTCTCATCCCTCCCGCCGTCGCCGCCGAAACCGCCGTTCACGACAACGCGTGGACGCTCACGAGGCCCGACTGGATCCGCGTCGTCGAACTCGATGATCCGTTTCGACCGTACGCCGCCGCACTGACGGACGCCGAGGCGCTGCACGTCGGCGAAGCGGAAGCGATCGCGCTCGCTCGTCAAACGGACGCGGACTGGTTTCTGACGGACGACGCGGAAGCGCGCCGGTTCGCCGAATCATCCGGTATCGAAGTTCACGGCTCGCTGGGAGTTGTGCTCACCGCGTTGGGCGATGGACTGTGTTCCTTTGAAGACGCCACTGAGTCGCTGAGGCGGTTGAGACGCTCGTCGCTTCATATGGCGGATGACGTGTGGGAACGCGCTCTGACGGCACTGAACCGCCTCCGTCCGTGAGTGCGGGACACATAACGACAATTACCCCGTATCGAATCGATACGGGGCTTTCTCACACTCAGGACGCTACGGATTCTGTCGATAAACCGGAGAACGGACACCGTATTCGTCGAGCGCGTTTATCCAGTCCTTTACGACCGTCCACGGTTGCGGGCCACCTGCCGCTGCCGCATCCAACGCCTGGATCGCGCGTTCGCGCACTGACCGAAGGTTCTCGTACCGCTGTTGCTGATCAAACCGTTCATCCGGCGTCGGACCCGCGCAGAAACTCCCGATGAACGTCCCTCCCGACCCCGCACCGACGCCGACGTGACTGACGTAGGTCACCGATACGTCCTTCCCGACGCTCTGCGGCATCGTCCTCGTTTCCTCGAAGTAATACAGATCGACAACGGTGCACGGACCGATGCTCCCGCCGCCTCCGGCACCCGAAACCGTCGCCAACCGAACATTTCCGTTGGCGTCCAGTGTGAGGGCGCGTTCGACGGAGTTGTTCAACTGGGTGATGTTCGTCATCTTGACCGCGCCGTCAAAGGTGGAGTCGCCTTTGACCTGCAAGCCGCGTCCGGCGACGAGGCTGCCGTCGGCGCGGATCGTCAATCCGTCATCAACGCTTTGTGTCGTGCGGAGGATGCGGAAGTCCGTTCCCTGCATGAAGAGCCGCGCGGCGTACTGTGATTGAAAGGCGTCCTGCGGTCCTTGGATCGTCAGTCCCTGCGTCGCGGGCGATGTTGCGGAAGCCGCCTTCACATGGAGCATGGAGACGAGGTTCTGCGCGCCGGTTCCGATACCGACGCGCCCGTCGTGGACGACGCCCGGCGTTCCCGCAACCGTCGCCCGCCAGAACACGCCGCCACCAGTTGTGCCACCACCGCTTCCGAGGGTGAACCAGCCGCCGTCGGCACTCAGAGAATTGTGTGTCGCTTGTAGAACCCAGTTGCCGTTTTCATCCGATCTCAAGGCAATCGCCGCCATTCCGGGAGATCCTAGACCGGTGCGGTCAAAAAGGATTCTTCCGGTGGAACCATGCAGGCGAATGCCGTTGCCTCCGAGCTCATCTCCCACGAAAACGTAATCCGTCGAGTTCAGCCGTCGTACCGACAGTTTCCCTTCCTTGCTTTGGTCGGAGCCACTCACGTCCAGCGGTGCCGCAGGCTGTCCGAACGGAGGGGGTCCCGTCGGCGGCTGCCATCCCGCCCCGCTTTGCGCGAGCGCAAAACTCAGCGCCCTCCCCATAAGGATCAACGCGAGGACCGATGCCGTCCAGAACCATTTATTTCCGTAGAACTGTTTCATTGGATTCAGTATAACAAAAAAGATTGGCGGGATACAGATATCTGCATCCCGCCTGTGGATAAGTCGAAGTGGGTTCGTCAGCGGATTTTCATCGCCGCCCACGTCGTCGACAGTTTGCCGGAAGGAGAGACGGCGCGAATTACAAGCGTCGATAGATCGCCGTGCACCGCGCCTCGCTCTCGCCACGGAAGTTCGAAGCGCGTGTCGCCGCTCAGGGAAACCGCGAACCATCGCATGTGTCCGGCTCCCATGACGATCCAATCGCCGACAACGTCCACGAGTCCACCGAAACCGAGGTCCGCCTCCTCGCCTGTTTCGATGCGACGAACGAGGACATGCGGGTCCTCGCGACCCGATGCACCTCGATATGCCTCGTAGACGATGTATTCGTCATTTCCGGCGAAACGCGGCGTCACGGGCGAGATCAGCGGATCACGGACCAGCGTCCGTCGACCTGTCCCGTCGCGGTTGATGATGTCGATGCCGTCGAGTCCTTGAAACAGGACGCGTGATCCGTCCGACGACAGCGAACTGCTGTCGGCGTCGGGAACGAGATTCGTGCGTTCGGTGCCGTCGTGGCGGGCGACCCCCACCCAGGTGGTCGCGCCTTTGACGAACGTGTACGTGACGTACTCGTCGGTCATATCGCTGACGCCGCCTCGCAGAGCGGTCGAGACGACGTTTCCTGTCGCCGGATCCGCGAAGGTGACGATACTGAAGACGCTGCCGTCCGTATCGATCTTCGAGTCGCTGAACGCGATCTTCGTGCCGTCAGGCGACCAGATGGGTCCTTGGGCGTTGACCGCGCCCGTCGTGATCTGTCGCTCGGTTCCACCGATGGTTTTGACGAACAGCGTGCCGTGAAACACGCCGCGTTCGTCCTCTTTGGCGCGGATGAACGCCACGCACACCTCATCGCCGTCCGATCCCATTGCGAGGGACGGGAGGACGAGTCCGATGCCGATCAGAATCGCGATCAATCGGTTCATGTTTGAGTCTCCTCGTTGTCAGGTTGTCAGTAGCGGTTCGGTCGATGGACGGAATACGGGCAGCGTGTCGGTCGCCATGTCCGGACGGACAGCGAGACACGACATACCCACGCGCGAGCGGCTTGAAGTTGGGTTGCGTGCGATCGTTTCGCATGAATGGTTGTTGCGCGCTTCGGAAGGTAGGTTCCGCCGAGAACTGACCGAATTATAACAAAACTGTTGTATGATGTCAACGGTGCCCTCCCTTCCGCGATCAGGCGCTTCTGCGCACGAGTAGACGCATCGCAGGTCGCTCGGTAGAATACGGGTCGCATGGATGATCTCGTTGTGTTCGGAAACAACATGCGACGGATTCGAAAAGCGCAGAGACTTACGCAGGAAGAGCTCGGTCGGCGGGCGAATCTGAATCCGCGGTACATCGGCGGAGTGGAACGTGGAGAAAGGAATGTCGCACTCCGCAACATGACACGGATTGCAGCAGCACTCGGTGTGCCACTGAGTGACATAGTCGCCGGTATCCCGATCAAGCGATAGACACACTCCGTAATGTCCTTCAATAAAGAATCTTGCCAAATTACACCTTATACGTAGTATATCGCGGCGAGAAATGACCCGCAACATGAATATCGAACCCGATTCTCGGCACCGCGTGGATCGTTTAACATCGGCTATGGACGCTCACCCACAGAAGATCGGTACGGCACCTCCTGCGGCGTGTCGTGAGCGAAATTTCGGATGAATCAGGACGCTTCGTGAGTGGTGTGACAAGGGGGACGCTCGACGGAATCTCAACCGGACTACCGGATCATTCACCGTCATCGGAGAAGCACGATACGGATTGTCTTACATCGTGGGAATGATGGAACTATTCTGGTGTAGGGTGCGACCTGCCGATGTGTGTCCGCAAGCCGCGTTCGGTGGCAAAACGTCTGCCGCATTCAGAGCAAACGTGAGGAAGGTCGCTCTCGTCGCGACGGCGTGCTTCGCAGGCGCGCTCATGGCGTGCGTTCGCAGCGGGATGGCGTCGAAACGACTCGCTGCAGATTGGGCAGATCCACTCGCGTTGTGAGGCGGACCCGATGGCGTCCGGCGTCTCTGATCCCACCTCCTTCATCGGTTCGTCCAATGGTAGTTCCAGTTGATCGTGCGGCTCCGCGTAAGACGACTGACGCGCAACAACAACCTCTTCGAGGCAGTGCCGCGCCGACAGATCGACGATAATCTCGGCATCGAACGACTGGAACAGATCCGATTCGGTCGTCGTCGGCTCGTAGACCGCCAGAGTCTCCGGTACAAACGTCCCGCCGGACAGATTGGCGAAAACCGTTTCCTCATCCGTCGTCGGCGTCCATTCCTCGTCGAATCGGTAAAGGCTCGGCTTGAACC
>JAQBWJ010000293.1 GCA_027625215.1 Candidatus Poribacteria bacterium | reverse complement strand
AGCGACAGAGGCGTCGTAGTTCGCCTGAGCCTGCGTCACCTCTTCAACGATCTCCTCGTCGTCGATCCGCAACAGGACAAACCCCTGCTCGACGATATCGCCTTCCGCGACGTTCAGTTCGATTACTTCGCCCTCGACGTTCGATTTCACCTCAACCGAAATCAACGCCTCGAGCGTACCGGACTCCTGCACGCGCACGACAAACGGACCCGTGCGAATTTCTTCCACCTTCGCGGCGGGATCCGTTGTCACCGTTTTCTTACTACAACCCGTTCCATAGATTGCGCCCGCAATTCCAAGCGCAAGGAACGCGACCGCTCCCAACGCCGGGACCCATTGTTTTCGCCGATTGCTCACTCAATTCCTCCGGTGATGCTCGCTCAAACTCAAACACATCTTTAATGATATAAATTGGCTCTTATCTCATTATAGACGCTTTTTGCGTCGTTCGGTTTAGGTTGGAACCGAAACGTTCACGCGACTCGCTTCTTCTTTCAACTGTTCCCACGTCGTCTCGTCCACGTCGATGCCTGATTTCAGGCGTTGTCGGCGCGTCCGCGCTTCCGGTTCGCCGGGCAGCAACACCTCCGAGAAACCTTCGGCGGGCGGACAATCTTTCACGTACGCGCCAAACTTCGAGGCGTGCGCGCGGTAGTCCGCTTCGGGGCGAAACGCGGACACGTTCATCAAAAGACAAAAGACGCCGTTCCCAATAGGTCCCGGGTTCTCGTTGACGTTGCCCGCGCCCGTCAGCGTTCCGCAGAGCAAGTCCGCCATCATACTTAGGGCGAACCCTTTGTGTCCGACGGGTCCACCGAACGGCAGAATCCAGCCGGGAGGAGGTCCGTAGAAGGCGTTGGGGTCGTTGGTCGGGTTGCCGTCCCCGTCGAGCAACCACCCGTCGGGCGCGGACAGCCCTTTGTTGCGAAGGACGCGCACCTTTCCCTCCGCGACGATGCTCGAGGTCATATCAACCAGTACGGGATCGCCGTCGGTCGGGAACGCGGTCGAGATCGGGTTCGTGCCGAGCCGCCCCTGCCGTCCGCCGAACGGAGCGACCCGCGCCGCGCTGCCCGTGCTGTTGACGGAGATGATCGGGATAAACCCCTTCGCGGCGGCGAGTTCGGAGTAATGTCCAAGCCGCCCGATGTGGTTGCAGTCCTGTATCCCGTAGGCGAACATGCCGATCTCCGTCGCGCGTTCAACGGCGTGGCGAAAGGCGTTCATCATTGAGACCGGACCAAAGTTGCTATGCGCGTGGAAAATCGCCGTTGTCGGCGTTTCGTGGAGGATTTCAGTTTTTGCACCGGGCACGATTTTGCCGGAGCGGATCGCGCCGCAGTACTGCATCACGCGGATCATGCCGTGCGAGTCGTGTCCCGTCAGGTTGGCGTGAACGAGCACCTCCGCGACGGTGGTCGCTTCGTCCCGCGTCGCGCAGTTGGCGACGAATATATCCGTCGCGTAGGTTTGTAGCACATCGGCTGAATATGTCGGCATTTTCCCGTCATCCTCCCAAAAACTACCGCCCGCTGCGGCGCACTCGACTATCAAACCACACCGCGAGCACGAGCACACATCCTTTTACGATGTCCTGCCAAAACGGTCCCATGTTGGCGAGCGACATCCCATTGTTGAGACTTTCCATGACGACCGCGCCCAACAGCGCACCCGGAATACTACCTCGCCCGCCCATCAAACTCGTCCCGCCGATGACGCACGCGGCGATGGCATCCAGTTCCAACAGGCGCCCCGCTTCGGGACTCGCGCCGCCGACCCGCGCCGTCAACACGGCTCCGGCAACGGCAGTGATCGCTCCCATTACCACAAAGACCGACAGGATGACTCGCCGTGTGTCGATTCCCGACAGATGCGCCGCCTCCGCGTTCCCACCGACCGCGTAGATGTGCCTCCCGAACCGCATCCGGCTCGTGACGAACCAGAACGCAACCGCCAACACCGCAACGAGCAACAACGGCGTCGGCGCCCCCCACGAGGCGTTCGGCACGTTGCCGTTCCCCAACTGCTTCATCCACGAACCAAGCGGCAACGCAATCGTCTCGCCGCGCGTGACGGCGAGCATCCCGCCGCGATAGATCATCATCCCGCCGAGCGTCACGATGAACGCCGGGACGCGCTGATACGCCGCCAACATCCCGTGAACCGCCCCCAACGCCCCGCCGAGCGCGATCCCCAACAACAGCGACACCCCGACGGGCATCCCCCAGCGAACGTGCATCACTGCGATACACGCGCCCAAGAACCCCGCCAACGATCCGACCGACAGGTCGATCTGCGCGGCGACGATCACCAAGACCATCCCGCATGCGAGGATCGCCGTGACGGACGCCTGACGCGACAGGTTCAACAGGTTCCGCGACGACAGAAACACGCCGTCCGTCGCCACCGCGAACAGTATCCAAATGCCGAGCAGCGCGAACACCATCGTAAACATGCGGAGGGAAGGGCGTTTCATCCGGCGTGCGCCCCTTCCGTACGATCCGACGTTCGACCCGTCGCGCAGGAGAGAATATCGGCTTGGGTGACGCCGCGCGCGTCCTCGAAGTAACCGGAGACTCTGCCTTCGTGCAGCACAAGAATCCGGTCGCTCATGCCGAGTAGTTCGGGGAGTTCGGAGGACGCCATCAGGATCGTCACGCCCGACTGTGCGAGGGCGTTCATCTGCT
Organism: Candidatus Poribacteria bacterium; assembly: GCA_027625215.1. GTDB lineage: Bacteria > Poribacteria > WGA-4E > JAQBWJ01. Next base: position 1,949 of record JAQBWJ010000293.1, on the reverse strand, counting down.
CGTGAATCTCTGCCTTCGCTCCGACATCGACCCCGCGCGTCGGCTCGTCGAGCAAAAGAACGCGCGGCTCCGTCATCAACCATTTGCCGAGCGCGATTTTTTGCTGATTGCCGCCGCTCAACGAGTTCACCAACGTCGACAGCGACGACGTTCGCACCCGCATTCGCTCAATCGATTGAGACGCCTTCACCTGTGAAACCTCTTGCTTCACGATGCCCCATCGAGTCATCGCGCCCAACGAGGCGAGCGTCAGATTGCGCTCGACCGACGCATCGAGGATCAGTCCGAACCGCTTGCGGTCTTCGCTGACCATCGCAACGCCGCGCCGGATCGCCTCGCGGGGATGGCGGAATCGAGCCGATTTGCCGAACAGCCGCACCGCGCCGCATACGGCGCTCTCCCACGCGCCGAACAACGTCAACAGCAGTTCCGTCCGACCCGCGCCCATCAACCCCGCGATGCCGAGTATTTCGCCCTCGTAGGCTTGAAACGATATGTCTTCCAACCTCGCGGAACCTGTCGCCGTTCGCGCCGTCAGATGTTCGACTTCTAGCGCGACTGGGGGTGTTCCGGTGCGATCGCGCCGCGTCTTCGGGAACAACGTCGTCAGTTGCCGCCCGACCATCTGCTCAATCAGCCCGCTCGCGTCGATCTCGCCCCGTCGCCATGTGCCGACGGACTCGCCGTCCCGCAACACCGTCACCCGGTCTGCGAGGCGAAACACCTCGTCTAACCGATGCGAGATGTAGATGATCGTGACGCCGCGCTCCCGCAACGTTTCGAGGATGGCGAACAGCGTTTCCGCTTCGGACTCGGTGAGGGCGGCGGTTGGTTCGTCCAGCACGAGGATTTGGGCGTTTTCGGTCAGCGCCTTCGCAATCTCGATCAACTGCTGTGCGCCGATGCCGAGCCGATTCACCCGTATGTCAGGATCGACGTTCAACCCGATTTGACCAAGCGCGTCGCGGGCGTTGTCACGCACCCGCCGACGGTCGATGACGCCTCGCCGTGTCGGTTCCCTGCCGAGACAAAGGTTCTCGGCGACGGTCATCTCCGGCACAAGGGCGAGCTCTTGGTGGATGACGGCGATGCCCGCGCGCTGCGCGTCGCGGACGTGGCGGAACCGTTGCGCTTCGTCGTTGACGCGGAGTTCGCCGCCGTATGTGCCGTACTCCCCCACGCCGCCGAGCACCTTGATGAGGGTCGATTTGCCCGCGCCGTTTTCGCCGCAGAGGGCGTGAATCTCGCCTTGCGCGACCGTGAACGTCACGTCCGCCAGCGCGACCACGCCGCCGAACTCCTTGCGGATCGCGCGCATCTCCACATGCGGCAAAACGTGCGGTGGGGCGGGCGAGGTCATCAGATCACATCGAAGAAGATCGGTTGTGTCCACGCGCTGCGTCCACCCTCGCCGTAGCACTCCGCGCGCACGTAGGAGAGCGTTTGAGCGTCGCGCTCGTCGTTGGGGAGCGCGAACGTCGCCGACGAGCCGTTCGTCGTCTGACGGTAGATGCCGAACTTCGTGATGAAGCGGATGCGTTGGGCGTTCGCCGTCTCGACCTTGAACTCGCCGTTCGACACTTGGATGTCGGTGATCTCAACGCCCGTCGAGGCGTAGAACGAACCATGCCGCAACGCCGACATGATCGCGTCAGGCGTGTTCTCGGCGACGCGGACGACGTTCCACGCCAACTCGACATCTTCGGGCGCGTGGGAGTCGTCGTTGCCGAAGCCCCAGATGCGCTTGCCCGACGTTAACAGCCGATCCCATCGATCCGTCGCCACCGGCGAACCTTGCAGCCGTTCGATGACGCCGTTGTAGATTTCAATCCCGTGATAGTCTTCGAGCGACTCCATCAGCGTATGTGGGAAATGGTCAAAGTTGCGCCCCCAGTTCGGGTGGTTCAACACGACGATGGAGTCCTGGTCGAGGCACTTCCACTCATTGG
>JAQBWJ010000292.1 GCA_027625215.1 Candidatus Poribacteria bacterium | reverse complement strand
TTGATTGGCGTCGAACCCCACGGTCGTCCGACGAAATCGACCGATTTCGGCGCTCTCATCACGGCGACGTACGCGGAGGAGCCCGTGACGTTGACAGGCGTTCCCGATCCAGTGACGGCGACGAACTGTCGCGTTGTCCCGTCCCAACGGACCAACGTGTCCAACTCCGCGCCAAGCAACGCTCTCAGATCGTTCGCGAGCATATTCGAGCGCGTATCGAGAGGCACGGCGATGGTGTTGATCCCTTCGCCCAGCATCTTCGTAAAACGCAATGGTTTGGATGCGTTGTTGCCGGGATGCGTTCCGAGCGCAAGTTCGACCGCGTTGGTGAACGAATCGCCGTCGGAGTCCTTATCTGCCAACGGCGCAAACGCTTGCGCGGGCGTCATTTGGAGGTCGCGGAAGTCGGGGTACTGACGCTGCCAGTCGTTTCCGAACGATGTGCGTACAGCGTCGCCTCCGAAGCGGGAATGACAGACCGTACAAACGTCACCGTTCACCAACTCGGAGTTGTCGGGGAACGAGGGCAGGAGCGAGGGACGTTGAGGCAATCCGTAAGTTTGAGAGATAAAGCCGCACCACAATATACACATCACACTGAAAACCGACCATCTCGTTCGGCTCATCACGGCTCCTTTGCCAAATAGAAGTAAATCGAGCGCGTCACGAATAAACGCGACACGCTCGATTATACGATAATTGTTCGATGTTGAAACTAATCCGCCGCGACCGTAGCGGGTTGGTTCCAGAGGATGACGCCCCATCCGCCGACGACAAACACGTTTCCGTTCGGGTTCACCGCGACGCCGTGCAGCGCGTCGAAGACTCCGGATTCCTCTTTTTGCCACGTCTTGCCGCCGTCCATCGTGGAGAGGATCATGCCGCCGTCGCCAACGATGTACCCCATCTTCGGGTCGGTGGGATGGAAGGCGATGTCGTACAGATCGACATACACTTCCTGAGCGGCATTCTCCACGCGCGTCCACGATTTGCCTGCATCCGTCGTATGGAGGATCGTCGCCTCTTGTCCCACGATCCAACCTTCCGACTCGGAGGTGAACTTCACGCCGAACAGGTTTTCAATGGCGAGCGGTTCTTCGGGCGCCTCCCATGTGTCGCCGCCGTCGCGCGTCCACATCGACAGACCCGTTGCGCCGACCGCCAACCCTGTCGTTTCGTTCAGAAACGAGACGCCTTCAAACAGAATACGATTGTCGCCGACGCGCGCCCGGTCGCCAGACAATTGAGATGTCCAGGTCGCGCCGCCGTCCGTCGTGCGAACGATATTACTGTTGTCTCCAACCGCATGACCCACTTGCTCCGAGACGAATGTGAAGTCGACGATTCGGCTGCCGCCACCCATGTTCGTATTTGGGAATATCCACGTCGCGCCGCCGTCTTTCGTGCCGACGGCGGTTCCGCCTTCACCCACAAACCAGACGGTCGTCGGACTCAAAGCGTGCACACGCAATCTGGGTGTTGGGATCGGTCGGAAACGGCGGCCTCCTCCGCCTTCACCTTCGGGCGGAGCGGGGCGTTGCGGCATCCCGTGGTTCTCCCAAGTGCGACCGCCGTCTTTCGTGCGGAGAACGATGCCTTCGTCTCCGACCGCCCACCCGTTGTCTTTATCGGCGAAGTTGATCCCTTTCAGATCGCCTTCGATGCCGTCGCTCCGTTGGAAGTCGTCCAGGCGAATCGCGCTCCATTCTGCCGCGTATGCCGAGGCGGTCATCGCCGCGCAAATACCAGCGACTACTGCGATCACTGACCATCGTGTCATGTCGTTCCTCCTCATCGAGATTCGTAAGTACTGCGGTTCACGGTCGCCGTGAATCCGCATGATGGACCGTCGCTCAAATTCATTCATTCCGAAGCGGGTGTCCGCCGTCGTGTTGTGGATGACGTAGCAAGCGCGGTCACGGTCGCTCGTGTTTTCGCTCGAACGGTGTAGCAACTTGCCGTCGAAGAACAACGCTGTTCCAGACTTGACCTCAACCGGGACCTCCGGCATGTCGTTTGCGCCCGGAACCTCGCGGTATTCCTGCTGACGGAACTCCATCTCCGGCAAAACGTGTTCCTGAATCGCCAAGTTGTGACTGCCCGGTATCACCCATAGACACCCGTTATCGACATCCGCGTCGTCCAACGCAAGCCATACGCCCAACGATCGTTCGATCTCGTTCCCTCTGTCGAAATACCACATATCCTGATGATATGGAAATCCGAGACCAATTTGGCGCACTTTGAAGATAACGAGCCCGTTGAACGTGATCACGTCCGCGCCGATGATCGACACAAGTATCTTCGTCAGTTTCGGTTCTCTGAGAAACCGACGGAACGCCTCGCTGACCACCTGCGGACGAAACAGGCTATGCAACGCCTCCGCGCCGGATTTCTCGACGGCTCCCGCCGCGACTTTGGCGTTCCATTTCACATGACCGTCCGGGATCGACGAGTCGAGGCACAACTCGATGGAATGCCGTTTCAACGCCTGCATTTCCTCGCGGTCGTACAGGTTCTCGACGACCACGAAGCCGTGTTCGTTGAATTGGTCGAGTTGTTGACGCGACAGCCCATCGTTCATCCGCCCGCCTCCTACAAGCCGAGCCGTTCGTACTGTTCCGGCGGCGCGTCGCATTCCGCCATCAACCGCTTCATGTGGGCGATCATCCGCGCTTCGACGGACGGATCGCTCAGTGGGGTCTGTTGTTCGGGGTCGTTCACGAGATCATATAGGTTCGTCCCGAAGCGGTGGATAGCGCGACCGCCTCCGCCACCGATCTTCATCGTGCGACAGCCTTTCGTGAATGAGAACGGCTCCGCAAGTTCGATGTTGTCGCGCAGTTCGTTCGGCGTGAACGACCGAGTCATTCGGGTCGGCATCAACGTGTAGTCGTTCAGCGGACGGTTCTCCTCCTGAGCGGGCGCGCGCATGTAGACGTACCGTCCGTCCGTCACATTGAGTTGGTGCCCGTGTTGCCCGAAGATCGCCGCGTCTCGCACGGGGGTATCGTCCGCGACGACGCCGCCCAACGGCTTGCCGAGCATGTCCTTCGTCGGTTCCAATCCGAAGAAATCCAGGAGCGTTGGTCCAAGATCAATCGACGGTTGAACGAGGCTGTTCCGCTCGACGCCGCGCGCGCCGGAGCGCGGGTCCCACACGAAGAACGGCGTGTGCGCGACTTCATCGTAGAACGGCAGCCAACATTTCGCCCATGAGTCGTGTTCGCCCAATAAAAAGCCGTGATCCGTCCACACGACGAGCATTGTGTCGTCCCACATCTCATGTTTATCCATGAGGTCGAGCACATCGCCGAGTTTCGCGTCGCACATCGCCATGGTGGACAGGTACTCGTACCGCATGTGTTCGACCTGTTCGGGAGTCTCGGTCACGTTCGCGTAGGGGGGCCAATCGTGGATGGGCCCGTTGTAGTCGTTGTAATGGGCGTCGGCATAGTGGTCTTTGTATTGGCGGTGCGAGAAGAACGGCTCGTGCGGGTCGAACGTCTCGATCTGTAGAAACCAGTTGTCGTCGTCGTGGTTGCGGCGAATGAACTCGCAACCCGCTTGGAACGTCTGCGCCTGGGGCCAATCCGCCTCGACATGGGCGAACTCGCGGTTAATGCGGTCCTGCTTGTGGCGAACTTGGTCGGAGGCGTTTCGCCCGAACACGTTGACGGGATCGGGTCCGGCGACTTTGCCTTTCCACGGATCGCCTTCCTGTCCCCTAAAGAACTCCCATGTGTCGTACTGGGTGTGATAGGTTGCGCCGCCCGCTTCCCAATAGTGGTAGTGATCGCTGATAAGGTGGGAACTGGTGCCGTTGTCGCCGAGAATGCGCGGAACGGAATCGTCGAACGGTTCGAGAGGTCCCCAACTGCGATGGAGGAAGTTCGGACGACCCGTGTGGAGGTCGCGGCGCGCGGGCATACACGGCATCGAACATACGTACGATTGGTTAAAGCGCGCCGTTCGTTGGGCGAGTCGTTGAAAATTGGGGGCGTGCGTCCAATCGCAACCGTACGGCGGCAAGTGCCGTCGGTTCAGCGAGTCGAACATCACCATAATTGCTTTCATCGGGCTCTCCTTGATCAAGTCGGCGTCGATCTTAGGTCTTATTCAAACTCCACTCCGGCGTCGAGAGGGAAGATGGGACGGCGCAGTCGCCTATATGGAAACCGTTGAGGGTTCGCGCTCGTCAGTCCCGGCGTGTCCACTTCGAGGATGCGCGCCGCGATGGGCTCGTACGCCGCGCGGAACGCAATCGCCGACTTCGCCACGAGTACCTTCACCTGCGTCGGGTCGATCCCGACGGAGCGCAACTGTTCGAGGTTCCAAGGCGGCATTTTTCGCGTCGTCAAAATCAGTTCGATCCCGCCGCAATCGACCCGCGCCGTCAAGCCCTGATATTCGGTGATGCCGTCGCGCATGTCGCCGCGATTCTTGTAGACGCCGTCAAACAGCATCCGCACGCGGCCGCTAATCTTGACGGGCGCGCCGTGCCATTCGTCGTGATTGCCGCCGACGCGCAGTCCGACCGTCGAGCCGATCCCTGCCGACGCGCAGTCCCATGCCGCCTCGCCGTCGCAGAGAATGACGACCGTGTTCGTCGCTTTTTGGCGGATCAACTCGCGGAGGAGGA
>JAQBWJ010000291.1 GCA_027625215.1 Candidatus Poribacteria bacterium | reverse complement strand
CGTATTCGGCGAAATATGCGTCGGCGTTCTACGGACCCTTTCGGGACGCGGTTGGGTCGGGGTCGAGTTTGGGCAAGGGCGACAAGAAGACCTATCAGATGGACCCGGCGAACACGGACGAGGCGTTGCGAGAAGTCGCGCTCGATCTGCAAGAGGGCGCGGACATGGTGATGGTGAAGCCGGGGATGCCGTATCTGGACGTGGTGCGGCGGGTATCGGAGACGTTCGGCGTGCCGACCTACGCCTATCAAGTGAGCGGCGAATACGCGATGATGAAGGCGGCGGCGCAAAACGGGTGGCTCGACAACGACGCGGTGTTGTTGGAGTCGTTGCTGGCGTTTAAGCGGGCGGGGGCGGACGGGGTGTTGACGTACGCGGCGGTGGAGGTCGCCGAACTGCTCGCCCAACGGTGAAACACATTTGCGGATGTTCCATTGAAGTATTCCGTGTTCATCGGTGTTTGGGCGGCTTTTTCACCGAAAACCGTGTTTCAGAATGTTCCACCATTGTTTCACCGTGTTTCACGATGTTCCAACTTGTTCCATGATGTTTCACTCGTTTGAGACCCTGTTGAGACCCCTGTTTGATGACCCCGAATTAGAACGTGTGCTAACATGAACCCGTCGGACGATGCCTCACCCCTATAATGCCTTCATAACTGGAATCGCCTTTCTTATGAATGTCCACGAATATCAGGCTAAAGAGATTTTGGCGCAGTTCGGGATTCCCGTCCCGGCGGGGAAGGTCGCGTTTACGCCCGCTGAGGCGGAAGCGGTCGCGCGCGAGCTCGGCTCCGCGAAGTTTGTCGTCAAGGCGCAGATTCATGCGGGCGGACGCGGCAAGGGCGGTGGCGTCAAACTCGCCAACACGCCGGAAGAAGTGCGCGCCATCGCCGAGAAGATGATCGGGATGCAACTCGTCACCCACCAGACGGGTCCCGACGGCAAGAAGGTCGAGAAAGTGTTGATCGCCGAGGCGGTTGAGATCAAGCAAGAGTTGTATCTTGGGTTCGTATTGGATCGCGCGAAATCTGCCGTCACGATGATGGCGAGCGCGGAGGGCGGCGTCGAGATCGAGACGGTTGCCGAAGAACGCCCTGAGGCGATCCTGCGCGAGACCGCCGACCCGTCCGTGGGACTGATGCCGTTTCAGGCGACGCGCGCGGCGTTCGGGTTGGGGTTGGACGACACGTTGATCCGGCAGTTCACGTCGATGGCGACGAAGATGTACGAGTGCTTCGTCAAAACGGACGCCTCGATCATCGAGATCAACCCGTTGGCGGTCGTTGGGGACAACCAACTCGTCGCGCTCGACGCGAAGATGAACTTCGATGACAACGGGTTGTTCCGCCACAAAGATATCGCCGCGATGCTCGACCCGACCGAGGAGGACGAGCGCGAACTCGAAGCGAACGAGAACCTGCTGAGTTACGTCAGCCTTGACGGAAACATCGGGTGCATGGTGAACGGCGCGGGGCTGGCGATGTCCACGATGGACATCATCAAGTATTACGGCGCGTTCCCGGCGAATTTTCTTGATGTGGGCGGACGCGCGACGGCGGAACGGGTGACGCTCGCGTTCAAACTGATCCTTTCCGACCCGAACGTGAAGGCGATCCTCGTCAACATCTTCGGGGGGATCGTCAACTGCGACTTGATCGCGGCGGGGATCATCGAGGCGGTGAAGCAGGTCGAGTTGAACGTGCCGCTCGTCGTGCGGTTGGAAGGGACGAACGTCGAGAAGGGTCGGCAGATGCTGGCGGCGTCCGACATCGAGATCATTTCGGCGGAGAGTTTGGACGAGGCGGCGCAGAAGGCGGTCGCGGCGGTGAGGGGCTAGAACTCGGCGGGGCGATGGAGATGATGACGAACGACCGAAATCTTGCCGAAGCGGTCCGACGCATCGTGGAGGTGTCGGAACCGGAGCGCATCCTGTTGTTCGGATCCGCCGCTCGGCGTGAAACCACGCCGAATAGCGATTTTGATCTGCTCGTCATCAAGCGCGGCGCGTTCGACCGAAACGACCTCCTCAAACGCATCTATGTACGCTTGTACGGTGTCGGCTCGCCTGTTGATGTCGTTCTCGTGACGCCCGAGGATGTCGAACGTTATCGCGACACGCCGGGACTTGTGATCAAACCGGCAATTCGAGACGGCGTGGAAGTTTACCGTGCCTGATGATGTGATGATACGCTTTGGACACACATTTGAAAACACCCCGATGGATGACGGTGGGTGTTGACCAATTTTCGTCATTGTTGATTCGATAGGTGCGGTTAGAGGAAAGGTGTTAGTTGAATGAGCGTACTGGTAGACAAGAATACGCGCGTCATCGTGCAGGGCATCACCGGATCGGCGGGCGCGTTCCACACGAAGCAAATGCTGGAATACGGCACGAACATCGTCGGCGGGACACGACCCGGACTCGGCGGCACGTTCTTCGAGGACACGAAAGTCCCCGTCTTCAACACCGTCACGGATGCCGTGAACGAAACGGGCGCGAACGCCTCCGTCATCTACGTCCCCGCGCCGTTCGCGGCAGACGCCGCCATCGAAGCCGCCGAAGCGGGGATTCCGCTCGTCGTCATCATCACCGAGGGGATTCCCGCTCTCGACATGGTGAAGGTGAAGCAGTACCTCAAAGGACGCGACACGCGCATCATCGGACCCAACTGTCCCGGCGTCATCACGCCCGGCGAGTGTAAAATCGGCATCATGCCGGGTTACATTCACAATCGCGGCAAGGTGGGGATCGTCTCGCGGAGCGGCACGCTCACGTACGAGGCGGTGCATCAGACCTCGACGCTGGGGTTGGGGCAGTCCACCTGCATCGGAATCGGCGGCGACCCGGTCAACGGGACGAACTTCGTGGACGCCCTCACACTGTTCAACGGCGACGACGAAACGGAAGCGGTCGTCATGATCGGCGAGATCGGCGGGAACATGGAAGAGGACGCCGCCGCCTACGTCAAAGCGCACATGAAGAAGCCAGTCGTCGGGTTCATCGCGGGATCGACCGCGCCTCCGGGCAAGCGGATGGGTCACGCGGGGGCGATTATTGCAGGCGGCAAAGGCACGGCGGCGGAGAAGATCGCCGCGTTTGAGGCGGCGGGGATCACCGTCGCGCCGACACCCTCCACCATCGGGAAAACGGCGGCGGACGTGCTCGGATAGTGGGATATGCTCACAAACCGTTGGCATCATCCGTCACCGCCCTACTACCAGTGTCATTCTGAACGGAGTGAAGAATCCCGCCCCGACGTTTGGATTACGCGGTCAATTGACGCCGATCCACCTTGCGGGCTAGAGATTCTTCGGCAGGAGCCTCAGAATGACATGTGGTGGGATATCAGGTGTATCAGAGAAACCAACTGCTTGTGAGCGCACCCCGGATTGTGCGGCACCTTCACATGCGAATCTGTAATATGGTATTCAGCAGTTATGCTCCTTGGATCAATTCGTCCATTTTTTCTTGTAGAATCTGTTTTCGTACTTCATTTGCGGCTACGTCCATTACGGTATGCCACGCTGAACCGGGTTGTTGGTCATTTCCACCAGCTCGTGTCCAATTTTCGTCCATCAAGCGTTCAAACGCTTCGATAAACACTCGATCTTGGTATGACAGCTCATACAGACTTCGTGACGAAAGCAAGAGTTTCACGCACATTGGAAAAGCACCCGTTGCTAGCATAACGTGCTCCAACCAATTCCACACGGAGGGTTGATGCGTGTCTAGGTTTCCGTGTGCATAGTGACCTCGCATCGAACAGAATTGATACATCCATACATGGCGTAGGGAAATACTATTGTCTTTGACAGAACCGTGATTCCGTTTGGATTTCGCGATCGTGAGCTCTGTCATCGGCGCCATCAGGCGCGCGAATTCGTCGGCGAGGTCTCGGCAGTTGGACTTAGTGTCTAAAAGCTGCTGAAACGCGCTGCATAATAGAACCCATTCAACGTGATGCGGCATAAGATCGTTGTCGGAGTTCGCAAGATTGAACAGCTCAATCGCATTCTTCATTCGCGCCCAATTATCGGAAGTCGAACTACCTCGATATTGGGTAAGAGCCGTTAATACTGGTTCGTCTAGCTCAATAGCAGAAGTCCAAGTATGAAGCGGTTGCGTAAACGATATGTCGGCTAGTTCCCAATAGTGCGACGTTGATCCATCGCGCCGCCGCGTCATAAACCCGACCGTGTCAGGTGCGCTAGGAAACCGGATACCGTCAAGGCGAAAGCAATCTGAATTCCACGTTGACAGTTCAAAGTACTCACGTTTTGATAGTGCTGAAAAGCAAACGAGGGATACGACCTCTCTTATATGCTCGACATCAGCGGCGTCTACATCAGTAAACCACCCATCGTTCGTCTTGTGTACAATCACTGCATCCCGAACGGGCGATCCTGTGATTGATACGAACGAGCGAAGAATCAACCTTGCCCATGCGGTGTCACGTGCGTTGCTGTGCATTGTTTCCCAATTGTCGCGATCTATGGGAACAAAACTTATGCCATCGACATCAATTCTATTCTTCAAGCGGCACCACGGCAAAAACTGAAAGACTGGCATTGGCATCCACTCCCTATCGCGCTGAGTTTACCGTTTTAAGATGGCAATGTAGGGAAGTTGGCGGAACCATCCGTCG
>JAQBWJ010000290.1 GCA_027625215.1 Candidatus Poribacteria bacterium | reverse complement strand
AGCAGAAGGCGATGCTCGAAAACAGCCGCGAGATGGAGTTCAAGCATCTGCGCGACGAGATGCACGGGATGCGCGAGATGATGGCGGACCTGCTGTTGGAGATGGATCAGCGGTCGCGCAACGCGCCGCCGACCGCGCGCAAACTGTCCGACGCGCCGCGCGACGAATGAACTCCGTGAAACGTCTCTTCCCAAACGCTTTATGGGCGATTTCCTTGTGGTGCGTCGTCGCGTTGAGCGGTCGCGCCGCGCAGATTGAGCGGGTGGAACTCGACCCGCCGGAGGGACACCGCATCGGCGACCCGATCCGGTTCGTCGTGACGTTCAGCGCGCCTCAGGGCGTCTCGCCGCAACTCACCTTACCGCTGTCCGACGAAGACGACATCGTGTGGAAGACGCCGTCCGTGAAGCGTCTCGACGGGACTGCGCCCGACGGGGAAGCGCGTTGGGAGGCGACGTTCGCCGTACAGGTGTTTCGGATGACGCCGTACTCGACGCCGCCGCTGGAGATCGGGGTCGGGACGACCGCGTTGGAGACGGAGTCGTTCACCCTGACGATGGAGACGGTACGCACCGGGTCGGACGCGAACCTGCTCAAAGACGACCAGCCTCCCGTGCGCCTGCCGTCGAGGTGGTGGGTGTTGCCGTTGCTCGTCGCGGCGGTGGCGTTTGTCGTGTTGGCGGCGGCGGCGCTGTATCGTCGCCGAAGGAAGACGGTTCGACCCGACGCGCCAGTGGAGGAGCTCTCGCCGGAGCGGTGGATTGAGCGCGAGTTGGACGCGCTCGCCAAGCGGTCTGTCGCGGATGAGGAAGCGTTGCGCGTGTTGGTCGCCGATGTGACGAACGTCGTGCGCGAGTACCTGCGGCGGCGGACCGATTTCCCAGCGACGCAACGCACGACGCGCGAGACGCTCCATTGGCTGAGGCGGTCGCTGCCGGAAGGCGCGGTGCGGGCGACGGAGGAGATGCTCACCGCCGCCGATTCCGTCAAGTTCGCGCGCGCCATCCCGCCGGAGACGGCGGCGTTGGGGTACATCGAACGAGCGCGGTCGCTCGCGCGGACGCTGAACGGGCAACTCCCCGAACGGCGCGTCGCTGCGACACCATCACCACAATGACGACGCCTCTCTTTCACTCTGCGTGAACCGTAACCCGATCTCATTGGGGCGGTAATTCCGTCCCGTCGCCAAATGCAACCTTGACCGCCGTTTTTCGTCAAACCTATAATGAGCGCAACCCCCCGCGCATCCGTGATGAATTTCGAGGGAAGGAACCCCGCCGATGGCTCGAGCGTTGCGATGGTTGCTGTGTTGCGTCGTGGTGACGGGCGTCTCGAACGTTCCGGCGTCGGCGCAGGCGCTGGACCCGATGGAGGTCGTCGGCGCGTTTGAAAGCGTCATGATCTCGGTGGTGGAGGGCAGCCGCGAGGCGGTCGTCGCCATCGACGCGCGCGACGTGACCTCGCCCGCCGGACTCGAAAGCCGCGTGCCGGAACTGATCCCGTTCACCAGCGGGACGGGCTTCTTCATCGACGCGGACGGACACATAATGACCAACGACCACGTCGTCCACAAAGCGAGCCGCGTCAACGTGAAACTGCACGACGGGACGGAACTCGAAGCGCGCATCGTCGGCGTTGATCCGAACACGGATATCGCCGTCCTCAAGGTTGATCTCGGCAAACCCGCGCACATCCTGCCGATGGGCGATTCGGACGCGGCGCGTCTTGGGCAGTTCGTGTTCAGCGTCGGGAACCCGCTTGGGTTGGAGTTTTCGGCGAACATCGGCATCATCAGCGCGAAAGGACGGACGAACTTAGTCGATTCGCGCGGTTCCGACCTGATTCGCTATCAGGACTACATACAGACCGACGCCTACATGAACGTCGGCAACAGCGGGGGACCGCTCGTCAACCTGCGCGGCGAGGTAATCGGCATCAACACGATGATCCGCACCGGACGCGACGCCTCGTTTTCGGGGCTAGGGTTCGCCATCCCGATCAACTTGGCGAAATCGGTCGGCGAGCAGTTGATCGAGCATGGCGAAGTCGTGCGGGGCTTTCTCGGCATCAGTTACGTCGCGCGGGATAACGGCGTGTTCATCCGCTACGTGAACCCGGACACGCCCGCCGACAAGGGCGGGTTGCAGCGCGGCGACCTCATCACCCACATCAACGGCGAGTTCATCGACGGGACGACGGACGATAAAGAGTATCAGTTCCGTTGGCGCATCGCGGGGACGCGACCCGGCGAACGGCTCCGCTTCACCGTGCTGCGGGACGGGCGACCGCGCTCGCTGGAGGTGGAACTCGGCGAGATGCCGCCGCAGTATCGCGGAGAAGCGCCGGAGCCGCGCGAGTTGCCGCATCTTGTCGCGTTGGGCATCAAAGTGAAGACGCTTCCGGCGATGTTCGCCGAGAACAAAGGGTTTGCGGAGTCTGACAAAGGCATCATCATCCTCTCTGTCAACGAAGAGAGCGTCGCATACAAGGACGGGATGCGGGTGGACGACCTGATCGTCGCGGTGAACGGCAAGGCGGTCGAAACGCCGGAGGAATGCGAAGACGCGATTGTGGCGGCGCTTTCGAGCCAAGCCGACCTGCAATTCTCGGTCAAGAAACCGGAGGACGCGACGATTACCGTGCCGTTCGGCGACCTGCTTCAAAAAACAAATGAGAAGGCGAACCCCTAGATGGCGTCTCCCGTAAAGATCGGCATTGTCGGCTTGGGTCGGCACGGCGCGCGCTACGCGAACCACCTGTTGAAAGGCGACTCGCCGAACGCGCGGTTGGTCGCCGTCCACCGACGGAACGAGGACGAAGGACGCGCCTACGCGGACGAACACGGTCTGCGATTCCACCCGACGCTGTTCGACATGCTCGGCGACGACGAGGTGGAAGCGGTGGTCGTGACGACTCCGGCAAAGTACCACGCGCCCATCACGATAGCCGCCGCCGACGCGGGCAAGCACGTCATCTGTGAGAAACCGATGGGCAGGACCGTCGAGGAGTGCCGCGAGATGAACAACGCGGCGAGACGCGAGGGGGTGAAGTTGATGATCGGGCAGACGGTGCGGTATGCGCCGCTGTTGGGCGCGTTGCGGGACAACCTCTCGTTGGTTGGCGACCTCTACGGGTTTCACGCCTGCATGAGGCAGGAGAAATCGCCGATTGAGTGGCACTTCGACCCGGAGATGTCGGGCGGCGGCGCGGTCATCGAGATCGGCGTCCACCTGTTCGATTCGATGCGGTTTGTCACGGGGCGAAACATCGTCCGCGTGTTGGGCGAGGGGCGGGACACCTACGGCGTTGGGGTTGAGACGTACGCGTCGGGCATCGTGTGGTTTGAGGGCGGCGCGACAGGGACGTTCGACTTGGCGAAGTGCGTCGACGGGCGCGTGACGCGCTTCGACGCCGTCGGAGCGAAGGGCAGCCTGATCGCCGACCTGACGACGAACACGCTCGATCACGTCGTCGGGCGGGAGCGGCATCCGATGGACGCGCCGCCGAACATCCCGACGATCCCGCTGCTCATCGACGACTTTGTCGACGCGATTCGCAACGACACGGCGACGGCTGTCGGCGGCATGGACGGGCTGCATACGGTGGCGATCACGGAGGCGTTTTATCGGTCGGCGAAGTCGGGCGCGCCGGAGTCGGTTGAGGTGTGACAAAAAAACGTCGAGGGCGTCTGATGAATCACTCCCCCTCAACGCCCCCCGAACGACCCCCCATGCGGTGTTGAGGTTGGCATAGGTCGTTAGGGGGGTGACGGTGGTTTGTTACAGGCGTTTCAGTCTCGCCCAACTGGTCGCCATCTTGCCGGACGGATCGACCGCCTTCGGACCTTCGCTCGGCTCGATCTCCTGATACTCGCCTTCGTACAGATAGACGAAATCGAACCAGATCGTTTCCTCGTCGTCGGCGAGCCAGAAGTTCAGTTGCGCGGGGAGCCCGTTTTCTTCCGGGTAGTCGCGCGGGGCGATGAACGTGTTCGTGAACTCCAACCACTCCTCTTGAACGAGCAGCGGACCGTCGTCGGTGATGCCTTGCCACGGCTGACCGCCCGGCTCGCGCTTGAGCTCCATCGCCAACACGCGCGTGCCCTCAGACTTCGCCCAGAACGACAGCGTGTACGTCTCGCTGCCTTCAAGGGCGATGCCCGTCTGCGTGAGCCCGATGTGCCAGTTCGTCGCGCTGCCCTGTGTGATCTCGACGCGCATACTGGTCTCGCCGTCGATTGCCTCTTTCGGATCGTACTCGAAGTTCGCGGATGCGCCTTCGCCCGTCCACAGCGCCCAGCCGGGTCCGCCGCCGAGATTGTCCTGGTCGTCCTCAAAGGACGAGTTGACGATGAGATTTTCCACATCCTGAGCCATCGCCGCGAACGGAATCGCAAGCAACGCCAACATCAGTCGGAGCGTTTTTGACCTCATGGGTGTCTCCCCTTATAACTCTTGATCGTGATGCGTTCCGCATCGCGTCGGGTGAACGCGACGCGCGCCTGAGTCCTCTTGCTGCGGAGTTTACGTTTGATCGAAACGTTCGACAAGCCGTTGTTTGGCGAAAAATGAGCGCCTCGCCATCGTCAAATCGGCGCTTTCGCTGATGACGGAGGGGCGTCGGTTATTTGGGTGGGAGTCCGCCGACAAACC
>JAQBWJ010000289.1 GCA_027625215.1 Candidatus Poribacteria bacterium | reverse complement strand
AGCCCACGTTCCGCAATACGAAGTAAGGCGTCCATCTGTCTTCGATGGACGCCTTCTTTTTTGCGATTGGCGCGAACCCCCATTTTCCCCACGTACGTGACGACCCATCTGCTCCGATTACCCCCCTCGCATCCACCTCATCAAAAAAACGAGGCGCATCACCCCCTTTTATACAGGAGAGACGCGCCTCGTTTTTTCATGGACATCCCGGGAAAACCGTTCCCTTACGAAAACAGCAGGTCGAGCAACGAGGTCGGCACAATCGACGCCGTGACGCTCATCGACGCCTGCAACGCCAACTGCTGACGCTGCAAGTTCGTGATCGACTGCGACAAGTCCGCGTCTTCCAACGTGCTCTTCAGGTCGATCAGTTGAAGTTGTTGGTCTTGAAGGCGGTTTTTGGTGAGTTCCAACCGCTCTCCGCGCGCGCCGACCGCGATTCGCCCCGCAACGATCCGGTCGAGTTCCGTCCGCAGCGTGCTGATCGTGCCGACAATCGTTTGCTGATTATTCGTTTCCATGCCCTGTTTCAGGGCGACGAGCCCCGCGAACACGCCGTCTTGTACCACGTTGCTCGCGTTGCGGTTCACGAAGAAAATCCCCGCGCCGGATGAGGTCGTCTCAACGAGCGGCGAGTCCGCGCTGATCCGCCGCAGCGTGCCGGAGTCGCTTCCGTTGTAGGTCACTTGGTCGCCGTTGCGGACGAAAGGCGGTTGAAGCGTGTTTTCTCCCCCGAAAATGTACCGCCCTCGAAACTGCGAGTTCGACAGCGCGACGACTTCGTCGATGATCGCGTCCACTTCCAACGCCATCGCCGCCCGCGCGGAGGTGGAAACCGCGCCGTCGCTGGCGGAACTCGCCAACTCCTGCGCCCGTGTGAGCCGTCCGCTGATCTGACTCAACACCGATTCCGCCATGTCGAGGTCGGCGAGACCGATGTCGATGTTGCTGAGAAACTGCTCCGTCTGCGCCAGTTGCGCGCGCGCCAGCATCGACTGACGCACGGCGGAGGGATCGTCCGACGGACGCTGAACCCGCTTGCCGCTGGCGATCTGTTCGGTCGATTTGGCAGTATCCGACGAGTGGTCGCGGATCGCCTTCTGTAGTGTGATCGCCCGGTTTTGTAGGGTGACGCGCATTTGCATCGTAGGTGGTGTCCTTTACAAATCCCCGAGTGATTTTAGAGTCCGTTGATGATCGTCTGCATGAGTTCGTCCACGACGCTCATGTACTGCGCCGCCGCTTGGAACCCGCGTTGGTAGAGGATCAAGTCCGCCGCTTCCTCGTCGAGCGACACCCCCGAAACCCCTTCGCGCCGTATTTGCAGTTGATCGACCACGAGTTCGCTCGTGTCGCGCTGCTGATTCAATTCGGACGCGCGACTGCCCACCGCCGAGACGAGTTCCCGATAAAACGCCGGGATGCTGACGTTCCCCGTGCCCGCGACGGTCGAATTACGCAAGTCCGCCAGCGCCAGCGCGAGGTCGTTCGAGCCCGATCCCGATGAACCCGCCGTCACCTGAGCCGCCATCGAAACCAACACGCGCACATGGAACCCCGCCTTCGCGCGCTGCGCCGGATCGGTCAGCGGCTGGAAGAAGTTCGGGAACAGCGCGTTCACCGAATCGACCAGATTGAGCGCCGTCGTGTGCAGGTCGTTCTCGATGGCGGGGATGATCGAGTTCTGCGTTTCGATCAGTCCGTGAAGACTTCCCCCGCCCGGAAGCAGGTCGAACTTGCTGCCGGACACGTCGAGTTGCAGGTAAAGGTCTTGGTTGGGACCCGTGATGAGGTTGATCGTGCCCGTCTCCGCCGCCGACGCCAGCGGCAACCCGTTCAGCGAGACGGTGCGTGTGCCGTTTGCGTTCTCCATCATCCGCACGTTCAGGATTTCGCCGAGTTCCCCGACGATCCGTTCCTGCCGATTTTGGAGTTCGAGTTTCTCGTCGTCCGACGCCGCGCGCGCGATCAACACGTTCAATTGACCGATAGCGGCGAGGCGATTGTTCGCCTCCGTCGTGAGGACTTTCGCCTCCTCGACGTTCTCGCCGCGCATGACGGCGAAATCGCTCGACATCTTGCTGAACGTCGACGCAAGCGTCTTCGCGCGTTCGATCAGCTGCGCCTTCGCGCCGACGCTTTCGGGCGAGTTCGCCAACTGTTCCGCCGCGTCGAAGAACCGATCAAAAGTGGACGCGAGCCCCGTGTCGGACGGCTCGTTGAACGTCGTTTCGATCTGGCTCATCAGGATCGCCTGCTTGTCCAGCGTGCCGAACCGACTGCGCTCTTGCAGCAGCAGCCGTTCCGTCAGTTGGTCGCGGATCGCCTGAATCTGCGGCAGTTGCCCGACCGCTTGGTCCGAACCTGTGTCGCTGACGCCCGTGATGGCGCGCTGACGGGTATAGCCCGGCGTGTTCACATTCGCAATGTTCCGACCGATGACGCCGATTGCCGCCTGGCTGGAACCGGCTGCGCGCCTTCCCAAATGGAACGAGTTAAAAAGTCCAAGTCCGTTTAGAGCCATGTTGTTCGAGCCTTTCGCCCAATTATGGGAGTCGCGTTCCTCTCCCGTCGTGTCGGTTTCGCCGCGTCATTCCGCCAAAAACGTCGCGGCGACAGATACGACGCGGTGATCGGACGCGCAGTACCCGTACTTACGAAACCGTACCTCGACCGGAGCCTCGAAGCCCCTCATTTGATGCGAAACGTTCCGAGTCCCTTCCCCTTGCAGGGGGAAGGTTAGGATGGGGTCGTGGTCTAACCGCGTATGGGTTGTATTCCACCCTCACCCTAGCCCTCTCCCGTCAAGGGGAGAGGGAACCATTCCGAATCCCTTCCCCTCGCAGGGGAAGGTTAGGATGGGGTCGTGGTCAAACCGCGTGTGGGTTGTATTCCACCCTCACCCTAGCCCTCTCCCGTCGAGGGGAGAGGGAAAAAGTCGTTCACAACTTCCGATCCACCAGTTGCGGTGAATCGTCGTAATGTCCTGTTCGAGACATTCCGTACGTCGCCGCGTCCTGACCGAGCGCCATCTCCGCAAACCGCAGCGACCGCTGGATCAGCGCGAGGTTCTGTCGATTCACCCGCTGAAGTTGCGCGGTTCCGGCTTGCAGGTTCGCGTGCAGTTCCCGCACCTTCGTCGGGTACGGCTCCTGCAATCGGTCCGCCCATTGCGATAACCGCAGTTTCTGGATGCCCGGAATGTACGCGGAGAGCCGCTTCGTCAGCACGACCCGCTGATGCTCCAACTGCGCGAGTTGTCGCACGCGAGGTTGCTGTTCCTGCGCGGTGTCCAATAAGGCGTTGTAGTCGTCGGCGACGAGGTGACGCTGCGCGCTCTGCGCCTGTTCGAGAAGCATCTGCGTCAGTCGCGCTTCCGCTTCCAGCAGCAGACAGATTTCGTCCAACGCTTGGACGATGATGCCCTGCGCCGTCACTTTTGGTTTTGCCGTCTGATTGGGGGCTGAAGTGCCCTCGTTAGGCGTGTTGAGAGGACGCCGTTCCGATTGCATGTTCTTATTTCATCCGACCCGCGCGCGTTAGCGCGAATCGCCTCCCGTGAGTTTTTCAACCAGGTCTTCGGAATCCACCGCAAACTCCCCGTTCAGGAGTTTTTGACGAACCGCTTCAACCCGATCCTCACGAATCTCCGGCAGATTGCGTAGTTGCTCCTTCAAGCGAGTGAACAGCAGCGCCTCTTTGGACACCTGCACTTCACTGCTCGGATTGGACGCAACTCCCTCAACCTGCGAGCCGCCGCCGTCTTTCCGCATATACGGAGTTCGGGAGACGCCGCGCACACCGGAGTAGCCTTTGAGACGATTTCGGTCAATGATCATAGTGTCTCGATCCATGCCCTCTCACCTCTCTATCGGAAGGTTGACCGCGTCTCTTAAGCCACAATTCCGCGTGAATGTCTGCGGCGGGATCGGGGTCATTGTTGTACTTCTTGAACGTTTGTTTCCACTTGTTGCGGCATTGCATCTCGTTGTGAAAGATACGCTTCGTACGCCTTGCGTCCCTGTTCCTGCTTCACGACGCTCGAATACAACGCTTCGGCAAGCCCGAACCCGTTGCCCTTCGACGCCATCAGTCCCGACAGATGCTCGTCGAACATCTGCTCGTACTGGTTCGACGCGAACGAACTTTCGATGAACCCACCCTTCGGGACCGTCTGCCGCATCGACTTCAGCAGCATGTTGATCATGATGCTCTCGAAGCCTTTGGCGGCATCCATCAGCTCCCGCTGATCTTTCGGATCGAGCGAGGTTTCCGCCGCGCGTTTCGTCGCCAAGTCCATCATGGCTTCCGAGCGTTGCAGGTCTGCCTGCATCATGCCGCTCGCCGCGATTCCGTCAAATCCGATTGCGTTCATTTGGTCGTGTCTCCCTTGCAGTTTATGGTCAGCGGCGAGTCTCGTAAGTGGCTGTCTAGGCCACCTCGCCAATCCGGGTCCCCTCCCCTTGCAGGGGACTCGCGTAGCGAGGGCGCAACGCGCGAGGAAGGGGTCGGTTCAAACCGCGTGGGGCTTTTAATCCACCCGCACCCTCCGAGAGTCCCTTCCCCTTGCAGGGGACTCGCGTAGCGAGGGCGCAACGCGCGAGGAAGGGGTCGGTTCAAACCGTGTGGGGCTTAATCCACCCTCACCCCTAGCC
>JAQBWJ010000288.1 GCA_027625215.1 Candidatus Poribacteria bacterium | reverse complement strand
CCGTTGGAGGCGCGCGCCGTCGCAATTGAGGCTGCGCGAGGCGACGCGATTCTATTCAGCAATCTACTGTTTCATCGCGGATTGCCGAACCGCTCAGATCGGATTCGGTGGAGCGCAGACTTTCGTTATCAGGACGCAACGCAGTCCACGATGCGTAAGGAAATGGGATTCCTGCTTAGATCCCGCCTGAATCCAACGGACGAGATTCACAATGCAACCCAATGGGCGTCCGCCCGATTCGGGTGATCGAGTTGTCATCAGGTGACGGATTGAGCGCGGGATTCCACCACACGGGATGTTGCGTCGTTAATCGAGGCGAAAGCCCATCTCGGCGAGTACGGTGGCGTCCATGTCGGTTAGGGACAAGACGATTCGCGTCGCTGCGGAGAGGTCGTGTTGCCGTGTGATGCCGTTCGGCACAGCGACGACCGGGATTTCCGCCCGATGCGCCGCAAGAACGCCGTTCACGGAATCCTCGAACACGAGACATTCCGACTTGCGCGCGCACGCTTTCTTCGCGGCAAGCAGATAGAGGTCGGGGTGAGGTTTCCCCAACGTCACGTCGCTGCCGCTCAGGGTAAAGTCGAACCCGTCCAAGATGCCCAACTCACCAAGAATGAGATCGACCCAGTCTCGGCTGGCGGTCGAGACGACGGCAAGGGTCAGCCCGGCGTCGCGGAACCGATTGTGGAGCGCATCGAATCCGGGCAGCGTTTTCAGGTATTCGCGGCGAATCAGGTCAAGGTAGCGCACTCGCTTTCGATTGCGAATCTCCTCTCGCCCGTCGGCAGGAACGCCGAGCGCGTCCGCGAATCGGTCAAAGGCTCCGAATGTCCCGACGCCCTCCAACCAAGTCTCCAGCGGCAGATCGACGCCGATCTCCGCGAGCGTCTCATGCCACGCTTGGAAGTCCGGCGTTTCCGTGTCGATGATGAGACCGTCCATGTCGAAAAAGACCGCTCGCAACGGTGTCATAGCCCGAAATCCTCTTTGAGCTCTTTGATCTGATCGCGGATGGCGGCGGCTTTCTCGAACTCCAACCCTTCGGCGGCTTTTCGCATTTCGTCTTCGAGGTGGGCGATCATCGCTGCCGTATCGGATGTGTCGATCCCTTCGGCGACCATCAGCGGAGCGACCAGGTCGCGCTCGTCCTCCGTCTCCAACCGCAACGACCCGGCGATGCGCCGCGTGACGCTTTGCGGCGTGATGCTATGCGCCTCGTTGTGCGCCGATTGGATCGTTCGGCGACGATCCGTTTCCGCCATCGCGTTCTTGATCGAGTCGGTAAGCCTGTCCGCGTAGAGGATCACCTCGCTGTGGACGTTTCGCGCGGCGCGTCCCGCCGTTTGGATGAGCGACGTTTCGGAGCGGAGGAACCCTTCGCGGTCGGCGTCGAGGATGGCGACGAGCGAAACTTCCGGTAAGTCCAACCCCTCTCGCAATAGGTTGATCCCGACGAGGATGTCGAATTTGCCTTCGCGCAGTCCTAACAGAATCTCGGTGCGTTCCACCGTGTCGATTTCGGAGTGGAGGTAACGGACGCGCAACCCGATCTCCGTGAGGTACTCCGTCAGGTCTTCGGACATGCGCTTCGTCAGCGTCGTCACGAGGACGCGCTCTTTGCGTTCGACGCGCTTGCGACACTCGCCGATGAGGTGGTCGATCTGCCCTTCAGTCGGATGGATCCGCATCACCGGGTCGATCAACCCCGTCGGGCGGATGATCTGTTCGACGATGCGTTCGCTCGTCTCGTTCTCGTACGGTCCCGGCGTCGCGGAGACGAAGACCTTTTGGGGGAGTTTCACCCGCAGTTCGTCCCACCGAAGCGGACGATTGTCCAACGCGGACGTGAGGCGGAAACCGTATTCGACAAGCGTTTCCTTCCGCGAGCGGTCGCCGTGATACATCCCTCGCAGTTGAGGAAGGGTGACGTGCGACTCGTCGATGAAGCAGATGTAGTCGTCGGGGAAATAGTCGAGAAGACAGAAGGGCGGTTCGCCCTGCTTGCGCCCGTCGAACATGCGGGAGTAGTTCTCGATGCCCTGACAACTGCCCACTTCGCGGAGCATCTCAAGGTCAAACCGTGTGCGCTGCTCGATCCGCTGCGCTTCGAGCAGTTTGCCGTTTCTTGAGAACCATTCGATGCGTTCTTGGAGCTCCGTTTCGATATCGAGCAGCGCTTGTTCAAACCGTTCCGGCGCGGTCATGAAATGGTAGGCGGGGAAAATGACGACTTCTTTCGGCTCGGCGAGGATTTCGCCCGAAACCGTGTCAATCTCGCGGATGCGGTCAATCTCGTCGCCGAACAGTTCGACGCGATAGGCGTGCTCTTGGTAAGGCGGGAAGATTTCGAGCACGTCGCCGCGCGCGCGGACGCATCCCGGCTCGAAGTTGATGTCGTTGCGGGTGTATCGCACGTCGATCAGGTCGCGGATCACCTGATTGCGACGCACCCGCTCCCCAACTTTCAACGTGACGCTCTGCTTGTCGTATTCCTCCGGGTTGCCCAACCCGTAGATGCACGACACGCTCGCCACAATGACGACATCCCGTCGCGTCAAGAGCGAGGCGGTCGCCATCATCCGGTACTTCTCGATCTGCTCGTTGCGGAGCAGGTCTTTTTCGATGAACGTGTCCGTCGAGGGGATGTAGGCTTCAGGCTGGTAGTAATCGTAAAAACTGACGAAATAGCGGACGGCGTTGTGCGGGAAGAACTCGCGGAACTCGCTGAACAGTTGGGCGGCGAGCGTCTTGTTGTGCGAGATGATGAGTGCCGGGCGTTGCAGGTTCTGAATGACGTGCGCCATCGAAAACGTCTTGCCGCTGCCCGTGACGCCGAGCAGTGTCTGGCTGTCCAAGCCCTCCTCGATACCGCGCGTCAGTTGCTCAATCGCCCTGGGTTGGTCTCCGGCGGGTTGGAAGTCCGAGACGACTTGGAATCGGTTCATCAGGCGGTGCCTTCCTCTATATCGTCTCCGGTCGAAGGAGCGCAGGTTCGATCAGCGCGTTCGCCTCGTTGAACGCTTCTTCGCAATGCGATAATCCGTAAAGGGTAATTCGATTGCGTTCGTCGTTCCGGCGAAACACGATGCGATACGGCCCGATTCGCAATCGAAACAGGTTTATTCCTCCGACGATGGAGTAAATATCCTCTTGTATATCGGTCGGACAAACCAACCGGTCAACTCGTCTCCATATCTTCGGAACCGTATCTGATTGAAGTTTGGAAAGGTCGTGTTTCATCGAAGACTTCATGTATAGATCGAACTGAGGTTTTACCGTTGACGAACCCTTGTAAAGTGGCAGATATTGCTCGGTCGATTCGTGTTGCCGGATTAGTACCATCGTCAAGTCGTATCGATCTTGCAGGACTCGCTCATACAGGTCGAACGCATCGTTGCCCGATGTACCTGGAGGATCCCCTTCGCCCAGAACACTCTCATCACCCGTCGCTCGCGCGTAAAGATTCGTCGAGTCAAGGTCGGCGCCGTTGTCCCAACTAAGACAGCCCCAGACCGAATCGACGGCAACAGTCCGAAAGTACGCCGGGTCGTTCCGTTGCCGCTCAAATACCGTGCCCTTGAGCATTGGTTCCAAGTCGAGATCGTGCATGGAACCATCGATAAACGTCAGGCGGACGGTATAGTTCGTCATCGGCTCAACGTGGATAATTCGAGCAAGCATCGTTCACCTATCTATACCGGATTCAGTGGAACACCGTTCCGCGCTCGAGTCCAATTCTCTTCCAAATCTTCACGATTCAAATGTACCCAGTCTTGTACCAACCGCAACTGTCGCGCAGGTAGAGAGCCAGCGTGAACTCTTCCCGTTGAGATCGCAACGGACGCCTCATGTTCGGCGTAGCGCGCATGGATATGCGGCGGTGGATGATCATCAAGATACACGCGGATTTCAATTCCTGCGAATCGCGCGATTGTCGGCATGAAATCTCACCGGACACATCTCGAAGGAGTCCAATTCAAGGCAACGATCCGCGTAGCCAAGTCTACTCTGCGTCTTCCAACTCGACATACTTCCGAATGAGCGACTCCTGCTCCGGCGTCATCGTCTTCGGGACGGTAATCAGTATCCGCACCCGCAGATCGCCCCGCGCGCCTCTAGCCGGATGAACGCCTTGACCCGTCAGCCGCAGCACCTTCCCCGTCTGCGTGCCGGGTGGAACGCGCAACATCACCGTCTCTCCGCGAGCCGTTTCGACGCGAACCCGCCCGCCAAGAATCGCCGTCGTGAAGGGGACAAACACGTCCGTCAGCAGGTCGTTGCCCTGACGCTCGAAACGCGGGTCGTCCTGCACATTCACCGTGACGAGCAGGTCGCCGTCCCGACCCGGCATTGCTCCGGGATACCCCGCGCCCTTGACGCGGATCGCCTTGCCCGACTCGATCCCCGCCGGAATCTTGACGCGGATGCGCTCCTTCTTGCCGTTGCGCGTGATCGCAAGCGTTTTGCCCGTGCCGGTGAGCGCGTCTTCAAACGAAATCGTAACCTCGTGCGTCAAGTCCTGCCCGCGCAGCGATTGAGGTTGCGGTTCCGCGCCAAAGGGACCGTAGGCTTGTTCGCGCGCGCGACGGTCGCCCCGATTGAACAGGTCGCCGAACACGTCGCCGAAGCGCGTGAAAATGTCCTCGTTGGTCTCGAAGCCGCGAAAGTCATACTGGCGATA
>JAQBWJ010000287.1 GCA_027625215.1 Candidatus Poribacteria bacterium | reverse complement strand
CGAAGAGAGTTCCGGCGCGATCAAGGCGCGACTGTCGGCGGAAAAGCGGGTACCCGCGACGTTTCCATCCACCATCTGACCGTATGTCGCCGCCGCTCGTTTCAACGATTCCGGCGCGCGCATCCCAACGGCGATCCGGTCGATCACAAACCCTCGCTCCGACACGCTCCGCAGCGACTGCAACGCCCCCTCAGACGCCGTCGCGCTCAACACGACACCGACGCGCGGCTTCGATGGCGGCGCGTTGCCGAGCCGTTTCAGCACTTCCGCCGTGATGAGTCGTATGAGGGTTTCGTTGTTCATCGTGGGTTCAACAGATGACCATTTCGACGCCTTCGCCACCGCGCAACCCCGCCGCGTTCGCGTCGTCCGTGTCGAGGTGCATCTGGGCGATGACGTTCGGGTGGACGCGGATCAGCACGTTTTCAAGAGTGAGCGCGCGTTCGCCTTTGATCCTTACGCTGACGAACTCGCCCGCCTTCACCCCATAATATGCCGTCTCGGTCGGATTTAGGTGAATGTGCCGCGTCGGACAGATCGCCGCCTTCACGTAGAGCGACCCCTTCGGTCCGACGAGCGTTACGTACTGCGCGTCGTCCAGATGCCCTGAATCGCGGATCGGCGGGTTGAGTCCCAAGAAAACGGAGTCCGTCGGCGCGAATTCGACCTGCGTGTACTTGCGGACGGGACCCAGAATACGCACCCGTTCCATCGCCCTCATGCGGGGTCCGACGACGGCAAGCGTCTCCCGCGCGGCGAACTCGCCCGGTTGGTAGAGCGGCGCGTGTACCGTCAAGTTGTGTCCACGACCGTACAGTATTTCAAGGTGTTCTTGGGTGACGTGCGCGTGCCTCGCCGAGACGCCGACGGGGATTAATCGCTGCCCCGCCGTGGAACGGCACGCGCGCACTTCATCGGAAAACGAGCGGAACGCTTGACGGTCGTGTTCGGCGGCGGCGGACGCATCGGACGAGGCGTTGACTGTCGGGGCGTTCAATTCGCTCAACACCCGCGCCGTGATGATCTCGACCAGTTTCGGATCGATCATGTTCGCCCGTCAACGTCGTGTGAAGTCCCTTTATTCGGATCAACCGCCATGACGATACCACACGGAATCGCCGGATTTCAACCGCCTCAACGTTCCATACGGCGCGTCGTGCGGTATAATCGTTCGCGGCTTGCTCGCATGTTTCCCCGTTCATTCGACTCACGACGTAAGGACTTCTCCTCATCGTGCGCGACGAAACGCCCCGCGCCTCAGTCCCGACCGACGCTGACCGCCTCAACCTCGAAGCGGAGTTGATCGCCGTCGCCGAACGACTCCTCCCGCAACTCACCGACGACGAGTGGGTCGCGCTGCAAGAGCGTTTTGGCGAACTGCGCCGCCGCCTTCGCCAACAGGAGTTCGATCAACGCATTGGGTATTGGCATTGAAGAACAGTTGGATCGCGGTTGTTGTCGGGGTCGCGCTCGTCGTTGCGGCGAGCCGTTTCGTGGAATCGGTTGAGGAATCCGTGTTCGCGCGCGTGCCCTTCGGCTCGACGGCGGAACTCGCGCCGTTATGGGATGCGGGGATCAGGATTCGCCATGTTTCGGAGGGATGGGCACTCGTAGAGGCGTCGTCGCGCCAAACGCGGTATCTGCCGAGCGGGAGCGTCGTGATCGCGCCTGTGCGACGGGATATGGCGTACGCTTGGGTCGCCGCCGTGCGGGAG
This sequence comes from Candidatus Poribacteria bacterium, assembly GCA_027625215.1. Classification (GTDB taxonomy): domain Bacteria; phylum Poribacteria; class WGA-4E; genus JAQBWJ01. The sequence goes on along the minus strand of JAQBWJ010000287.1, from coordinate 2,970 downwards.
AACGTCGCGGACGTTGACGTGCTGATGCGGTGGCGGAATCGGGCATTGGTCGGCGTTCGCAAGAAAAACGCGGAATACCTACATGAGGTCGCGCCGCCGCATGGGGCGGTTCCGTTGGGAGATTGGTCGAGGGAAGCGTTGATCCTGCAGCCGAAGCCCTCGATGCCGCTGAAAATACCCGCGCAGCGACGCGCCACGAACGACATGATGGCGGATTTCTCGTTCGACAACTGGCAGCGCATTGTGAATGCGCTTGCGGAGAACGACGGAGTCGGCAGCCGCTTCACCTTCCGCACCGCCGACGCGCAGGTGTTCGACGGGTCTCCTCAGCCGGACGACGCGATTGATCGAGCGACGGGGTGGATCGCGGGTGAACTGGAATCCTACGGGTACGACGTTAAGTTCGACCAATTTCGGCATGTCCGTTTCGCCAATCTTTCGTCGAAACAAGCGGAATACGGGATGCAAAACGTCGTGGCGACCAAACGCGGCGTCGGCGACCACGCGCATCGCACGATTCTGATGACGGCGCATTACGACTCGGTCGCCTCGCGCACCGAAGGGTGGGACGATAACTGGAGGACGATGAACGCTCCCGGCGCGGACGACAACGCGAGCGGCGTCGCCACCGTCTTGGAGGCGGCGCGGCTCTTTGGCGAACGCGACTTCGATTTCACCGTGACATTCGTCTTGTTCTCCGGCGAGGAGATCGGGCTGTTCGGCAGCAAACATTACGCGGATCAGGCGCGGCAAGCGGGCGAGGAACTCGTCGCCGTCGTCAACACGGACATGATGGCGTATGAGGCGGACGGGAATCTCGACCTGCACGCCGTTGTGAACCGCAACTCGGAGTGGATTCTGGACGAAATCGAGCGAAGCGGGCTTGCGGAGAGCTCGCCTCTCAACATTCTCTCCGTGCGAGACGCCGATTTTGTGTTCAGCGATCACGCGCCGTTTTGGGCGAAAGGGTACAGCGCGATTTTCTTTTCGGAGGAATCGGAGTTCGACACGCCGGAGTTCAACCCGCATTATCACTCGGTCGAAGACCTACCGGAGACGCTGAACCCCGACTACGCGGCAGCATCGGCGCGGTTTATTGTCGAAACGACGGCGATGTTGGCGCGGATCGTCGCGGACGATCAACCGCTCGGCGAGCCGCCGATCCGTATCGCCGCCGTGTCAGTCTATCCGAACCCGTTCGTCGCGGGTGAATCGGCGACAAACATTCAATATCAGTTAAACCGCGATGCCGACACGCGCGTTGAAATTTTCGACCTGAGCGGACGGCGCGTGTACGACCGTTCGTACGCGCTCGGCAGCGAACGCGGGCGGCGCGGCTTGAACGAGGTCGTCGTGTGGGACGGACGCAACGTCATCGGGGAGCGCGTCGCGCAGGGACAGTACTTCGTGTCCGTGACGGCGACGGATGCGGACGGCATCGCCTCGAACCGTGTCGCGCGGGTGATGACAGTGCCGGATGCCTCGTATCTGGATCGATTTCGGCGCGGGATCAGCGCCAGCCCTCAACGTTAAGAGATCAAATTGCACACCAGCGCACGCCCGTTTGTCGTTGTCGCGGTATTACTGATTGCCATGTCTGCGATGGCAGTTCCCCCGCACCCCCGACTTTGGGAGTCATCCGAGTCCGCTCGGCGAGAGTACGCGCAGTTGCCGCTCGATCCGATCCGCCAGAACGCGAAACTGCAACCGGACGGGATCGAGTTTGCGCTAGTGTTGCGGGTTGATTTTGCCGACAAGCCGGGCGTACGCAGCCGGGCGCAACTGGACGGGTGGCTGTTCGACAAGGAGCGGTCGTCGCTGGCGGCGTACTACAACGAAATCTCGTATGGGAAGATGGACTTGCAGTCGGGTCCGGGCGGCGGGAGTTATCCCGAACAGAACCGTTGGTATCGGATGCCGGAGACGATGGCGTTCTACGGCTCCGGGCGGATTGACACGGCGCGATACCAGGCGCTTGTCCGCGACGCGCTCAACATCGCCGACGCCGATGTCAACCTGCGCGACTTCGACCGCGACGGCGACAATATCGCCGACCACCTCATCATTCTCCACTCAGGTGACGACGAGGCGGCGACGGGTTTCACGGGCGATATCTGGTCGATTCTGATTTCGGAGATTCCGGGCGAGTGGGACGGCGTTCGCGCGGAGGCGGCGATGGTGATCGCGGAGGAACCGAGTTTCAACGCGCCGCATCTGGGAGTCTGGTTCCACGAGTTTCTCCATGACTTCGGCGCGCCGGAAACCTATATGAACGGCTCGTTCGCCAGCCCGAACGATCAGCAGTATTGCCTCATGGGGTTGTTCGGACCGTATCAAGGCGGCGGGACGGCGCGGGACGGCTCGCAGCCCGCTCACGTCTCCGGTTATCTCAAGTGGGATATCGACGGCATTCCGGAGAACGGGCGAGTCGGGTGGATCACCCCGATTGAACTGGACGCGAACACCATCGGGTTGGAGATACCGCCGTTCTCGCAGATCGGCAACGAACGGCCGCTTTACAAGATCGACATTCCCGGCAAAGGCGGCAAAGAGTTCTTCCTGCTTGAAAACCGCCAGAGCGATGTGGGCGCGCGGTATGACACCGCGTTGCCCGACAACGGACTCCTCATCTGGCATGTGGACGAGTCGGTGAGTCGCTCGCTCGTGACGGTCGCGCAAAGACTTTGGGTGGAAGACCCGTCCGACCCCAAACACGACCGCCTCGACAGCGGACTGACGATGGACGCCGCTTACTCGGACGAAGACGGTCAGACGGCGTTTTCGCCCTCAACGTCTCCCAATTCAAACGCGAACGACGGGATGACTTCCGAGATTTCCATTCTGAGCATCGCGCGGCGCGGGACGAACATGGCGCTCGACGTGTTCTTCGGGGACACTTACGAGCCGAACGACACGCTCGCCACCGCGTTTCCGATCCGGTTCGACCAAACGTACGACTCGTTTCTGTTC
>JAQBWJ010000286.1 GCA_027625215.1 Candidatus Poribacteria bacterium | reverse complement strand
GTTGAACCGCGTCCCGAACCCGATCCCTCCGACGAGATCGTCCAGCGAGTCGAACTTGTTGGCGACGACGCCGTCCTCATCCGGCACGGGGTCGGCGTCGAACGCCATGCCCGCGTCCGCGAACAGCAACCCGCCGACGTACCGGAACGTCATCGGCAGGGGCCATCCGATGGCGAGTTTTTCCAGCAGCGTGAACCGCCATTCGAGGTTCGTCAACACGAACGAATCGCCCGCGAACTCGTAGAGGTCGGAGCCGCGCAAGGGACCCTTGAACGCCGGGAAGAAGATTTCGTCCGCCCGAAGTTGCTCATCGACCGACGCGGAGATGCGCGGGCTGATCTCCGTCTGCACACCGCCCAAGAAGAACTGCTGCGCGTTTCGTCCACGACTGTGCCCCGCCGCAAACCGCACCGCAAACGACTGCAACTCGTTCAGGCGGAAGTAGTGGCGATAGTCGCCCTCGACGGTGGCGAACTGTAACAGTTTGTTCGACGTGGCGGGCGCGCCCGACAGACTCAGCCGATATCGTTTCCCGTCGGCGGGCCCAAAGAAGCCGTACCCAATCGTGTCGTGCACATAGGCGAGTTCCAGCGGGAACAGCGACTTGCGATCAAGCGGTTCCTCCTCCACTTGGCGGATCACGTTGCCGAACGCGCCGACCCGCTCGTAGTCGTAAATACGCACGCCGACGCGGTCGCGCTCGATCCGCATGAACCCGCCGCTCATTTCGAGCCGCGAAAACTGGCTGAACGGGTACTCGCCGACGGCGGTCATCCCGATATTGCGGTCGGCGACCATCACGACTTGGTTGTAAGACGGCGACCGCTCGTTCGCCAGAAAGAAATCGCGCGTGTGGAACGCCGTGACGCCGTAATCAAACCGATTCCGCAAGTACGCGTACGAGACGACCGCGTTCAGGTTCTTCACCGATGAAATCGACTGGTCCGTCACGATGACGAGCCGTTGGTTGCCGAGCAGGTCGCTCATGCTGAGGTACGCCTGTCCGCTGAACCCGCTGAAACTGCTGACCTGCGTGTTCACCCCGAACGACTCGATGCCCAACTTCGGCTTGTAGTTGCGCGGACGCGAATACTTGCGGTGAACGGCGTCGCTCTCCTCCTCCGACGCAGTTTCCGACTCGGAGGCGGTTTCGGTCGATTCGCCCCCTTCCTCCGTCGTCTCGCCCGATGCCGTCTCCTCCGGCTGAGGTGTTTCTTCCTCTTGCGGCGCGACGGATTCCACGTCGTCCGGGATCGACGCGCCGAACTTCGGCTTGAAGGTGGACGGCTCGTAGGTCAGTTTCGGCGGCTCGAACGTCGGACGACGTGTGCCGTCTTCCTCGTCTTTCACCCGCGCGGCGATCTCTTCGTCGGACGTCACCGTCGAGTCGTACGCGAGGTCGGCGTAGGCGCGACGGGCGTACTCCGTCAATGTCGGCGCGACCTCTCCCGGCGCAATCGCGCGCGGGTCGCCCATCAGGTAGATGTCGTACCCACCCTCCGAGAACGCGCTGAACACGACCTTCTCGCCGTTCGCCGACCAGTCGATCTGTTGCAGGCTCGTCAACGAGTCCGTGACGGGGCGCGCCGAGTTGTCGGTCAGATCAAGCAGGTAGAGGTTGCCGATCCCCGACCGCTCCGACACGAACAGAATCGACCGCCCGTCGGGTCCCCACACGGGGAACTCGTCGTTCGCGGGGTGATAGGTCAACTGTTCAAGCGTCATCGGTTCGAGTTCAAGCGTCATCAGGTTGTACTGCCCGAACTCGAACGGGCGCGTGTCTTCGTAATACAGATCGAGGTTGGGTCGGTCGGTCGAGAAGACGATCCGTTTGCCGTCGGGCGACCAGTCCGGGTCGCGTTCGTCGTAGGGGTCGTTCGTCAGTCGGGTGAGCGTTCCGGCAGGCACGTCGATGTTGTACAGGTCCGACCAGCCGTCCTTCAGCCCCACGACGATCAGCCGGTTGCCGACCGGATGCCACGTCGGGGTGAACATCGCGTCGAGGTCGTACACGTACGAACGTTCGACTTCGCGCTCCTGCACGTCGAAGATGAACAGCGCGTTTTTGCCGTGCTGCTTTGCCACAATCGCCAAGTACTGACCGTCCGGCGACCACGCGATGCCCGGTCGCAGCAGGAACAGCGATTCAAAGTCCGGCGACTGTTGCCCCGTGATGACGCGCTCCACCTTCTTCGTCTCGACGTTCATCAAGTAGACATCGGCGAACCCGCGATCCGTGCTGACGTAGGCGACCTGTTTGCCGTCCGGCGAAATCTCCGCGCCGACGTTCAGGTAGCCGCCGTTTTCCATGTGGTCGGTGAGCGGGTCGGCGTACTCATAAGGCGATTTGCGCTCGGCGATTTCGGGCCAATACTCGCGTTTGAGCCACGTCTTCCACCCTTTGTCGATCTCCTCCATCGAGTCGCCGAAGACGTTTTCAAGCGAGCGTTCCGCGTTGGCGGACTGCTTCATTGCGCGGAGGAAGTCCGCTACTTTGTCGCGCCCGTACGCTTCGGCGAGGTAGCGGTACAACGACTGTCCGCCCTTATAGGCGAACACGCCGCCGAGCATGTACTCAATCGGCGGCACGTAGTCGCTGATGGTGGCGTCGCGCATCACGTTGTCGGCTTCGGCGTCCCAACCCATCGACTCGAACTCGGCGAGCCCCTCCACTGCCCACAACGGCAGCGACACGAGGCGGTTCAGCGCGAGCGACTTCAAACTGCCGCTCATGAACATATCGTATTGAAGCGCGTGGACAAGTTCGTGGTGAACGACGTGCCGCATCTGCTCGTACGAGCCCTCGAAGGGGATGACGATGCGGTTCCGGTTGAATTCGGTGAAGCCGCCCGTTCCCTCGCTGATGAGTCCGCCGATGACATTCGTCTCGCTGAACGAGTTGTGCGAGGTGTAAATGATCATCGGAATCGTGTTTTCGAGCTCGTACCGCCACGTCTCTTCGAGTTGTGCGAGGGCGTCTTCGGCGGTCGTCGCGGTGAACTCGGCGAGCCACAATGCGCCCTTCGGGTAGAAAATCTCGAAGTGGTCGGACTTGATGACCTCCCAGTTGTCGCGGGCGTAGTTCACCTTGTTGCGCCCGAACCCCTGCCCGCGCGCCATCGACGCGACAAGAACGAGCGCCATCAGTCCGATGAAGAGGCGGGCGGTTCGCACAGTGGTTACTCCGGAGCGGGAGAAAGTCGTTTATTGGATTGTCAATAGCCGTGTCGGGAGAACGCGCATCGCCTTCGGTTCCGTCGGACAGGCGCGCACGCAGCAGCCACACCCGACGCACGCCTCCTCATAAACGTGGATGCGGTCGCGCAGGGTGACTTCAATCACGCGGGAACCCATCTGCTGCACGGGGCACGACTGCACGCACAGGGTACACTCCTCGCCCTGCGAACGCACGCAAACGTCGTGATCGACTTTGGCGACGCCGATGCCGAGTTCCGTCGCGGGTTTCGGCGTCAGCGCGCCGCTTGGGCACGCGGACATGCACGCGAGGTCGCGGCAGACGACGCAGGGGGTATAAGTCGGGTCGATGATCGGCGTGCCGTCGTCGGATTTTTGGATCGCGTTCGCCGGGCACGCCGTCACGCACTCGCCGGAGCGGTCGCAGGTGTCAAGGAACAACACCTCGTCCGACACGCTTGGCGGACGCAACCACGGCTGTTCGTCCGCTTCGGGTTCGTCTTCGCGCATCCCCTCGCGGAACTCGGCGATGGGTCGCGCCAACTCGCGGAACAACTGTCCGAAGAAGTCGCGCCGCCCGACATCGCGGGTATCTTCGTACGCCGTTTTCGGCTTCTTGTTCATCGAACCCCAACCGCAAACGAGCGTCCCTCTCCCATCAACTCCGCAACTTCCTTTGGACACCCTCTCCCGCCGGGAGAGGGTCGGGGTGAGGGCGGACGGGAGAGGGATTGAGGGTGAGGGTGACAGCGCACACCTCGAACCGTCGCGTGGAGCGGAACAGGTTCCCTCTCCCTTGAAGGGAGAGGGCTAGGGTGAGGGTGGTCAACATGTGTGCCAGCACTCCATTGTTCAACCGACCCCTTCCTAACCTCCCCCTGCAACGGGAAGGGACCCACGCTACCCCGCGACCAACCCGCGAAGCAGCGACACGCCCGCCCGCAAGTCTTCGACCTGCTTGTCGCCGGAGATTTCGCGCTCAATCGTGATGTAGCCGTCGAAGCCGATCTCCTTCAACGTGGCGACGAACGCCTCCATGTTGACATCGCCCTCGCCGAGCGGCGTCTCGACGCCCCAAGTCTCGCCGGGCTTGTCCGACCACTTGCCGTCCTTCGCGTGCACGCTGGCGATGTAGTCCTTCACCGCGACCAACGCGGGCAGCGGTTCCGCCGTCCCGTAGAGGATCATGTTCGCCGGGTCGAAGTTGATCTTCACGTTGTCCCGGTCGACCGCTTTGAGGAACTCGAGCAGCCCTTCGGCGGTTTCCTGACCCGTTTCGAGGCTGTAAATCTGCCCGTTTTTGGCGGCGTAGTCGGCGACGTTCCGCATCGTCTCGACCATCGCGCCGAACAGCGGGTCGTTGTGGTCTTCGGGGACGAAGCCGATGTGCGCCGCAATCGCGTCGACGCCGAGCCCTTTGGCGAACTCGGAGATCGCGTACGTCTTCTCGACCCGTTCGGCGCGCGTTTCGGCGGGCACGTAGCCGACCGTGCG
>JAQBWJ010000285.1 GCA_027625215.1 Candidatus Poribacteria bacterium | reverse complement strand
CGATCTCACTCCCCCTCAAACAAAAGACTACGTACGCAACCATTCGGCAATCGCGTCTACGTCGTGTTTTCCTTCGGCGATTTCGAGGAAGAAGCGGGTCTGTTCGTCATCGCCTGCCGCAATGATATGTCCGTTCAATGCCAGACAGAAATCAGCGGCGGCAAATGCGGTGCGCTTGTTGCCGTCCAAAAACGGGTGGCTCGTGATGATCGAGTGAACCAGCGCGGCGATTTTCAGCCAGAGGTCGGGGAACGCTTCGACGCCGCCAAACTCGGCAAGCGGTCGCTGCGCGGCGGTCTCAATGGCGTGAGGATGTAAGATGCCCGGCTCTCCGCCTCCAGGACCTTTCAACACCTCATCATGGATTTCGATGAGAATATCCGCCGTGATCCAATTCACTTCGCAAGGGCGAGGTACGTCTTGCGATTGCGCGCTATAGAGTCGCGCACGAACTGGCGGACATCAATCGGAGGTTCGAGCGGGGGCACAGGGATCGTGTGCGCCTTCTGAGACGTCGGAACAACTTTGGTTGATTGCTTGGTGGAATTTACCACGTTTACAATCTGACCATTGCTTGTGAGCGCACCCATCTTTCGATCCTCGCGTGAAAACGATAGATACTACCTACCCTAAAGCGTAGGTGGGAGCGTGTTGATTTGTCAAGAACAAGACGGAACATCCCGTCTCTACACCAGGACACCTACGGCTTCCGCGACTGCCCCGCCTTCGACATGCCCCGCGCGTTGTAGTCCGCGAGTTCCATGTACCCCTGCGCCCACTCGTGACGTAGTTCACCGATCTTCTCCATTGACGACCCTGCCTCGTCGTAGAGGCTATGCGGCACGTCCTTCGCCGACACGAACCGGATGTTCCCCTTGTACAACCCGACCTTGACGACGCCCGTCGCGTGCTGGGCAATCGTCTCCGTCACTTGAATCAGTGACGCGGCGTGCGGCGCGAACCACTCGCCCTCGTAGACGACATCCGCCATCTGCCGCGACACCGTGTCGAAGAACTTGCGGCGGTTGCGGTCGAGGATGAGTTGCAGCAGTTTGTCGTACGTCGCGGCGAGGACGTTCACGCCCGGCGACTCGTACACGCCGCGCGACTTGATCCCGATGCGTCGGTTCTCCACCGCGTCGATGCCGATGCCGATGCCGTTTCTGCCACCGATCTCGTTGAGCGTTTCAAACACCTTCACCAGACCCATCGCCTTGCCGTTCACCGAAATGGGGACGCCCATTTCAAACGCGACGCTCACCTCCTCGACCTTGTCCGGCGCGTCCATCGGCGAGACGCCCATAATGAACGTCACAAAATCGCCCGGCGTCTCCAGCGATTCGAGTTTGCCCGCCTCGTGGGTCAGCCCGCAGAAATTGGCGTCGGTGGAGTACGGCTTCTCGACGGTCGCGGTCACTTTCAGCCCGTGCGCTTGGCAGTAGTCGATCATCAGTTTGCGCCCGCCGAGCGACTCGGTGAAGGTCGAGTCGCGCCAAGGGGCGTACACCTTCACCTCCGGCGCGAGGTGCGCCAACGCCAACTCGAACCGCACTTGGTCGTTCCCCCGACCCGTCGCCCCGTGCGTGATCACTTCGATCTCGCGGCGACGAATCTCCGGCAGCACGACCGCCATCGTTGCCATGCGCGCGATGCCCGTCGTGTTCCAGTAGCCGCCCTCGTGATAACCCATGCCGTGAATCGTTTGGAGCATGTATTCGGCGAGCCGTTCGCGCCCGTCGATCAGGATGGAGTCGGTCGCGCCCGCCGCCTTCATCCGCGCGGGGACTTCGGAGAGGTCTTTCTCGTCCGGCTGCGCGAGGTCGACCGTCGCGCCCGTCACGTCGACGCCCGCCTGCGCCAGCCAATGCACGATGGTCGTGCTGTCCAACCCGCCCGATACGAGCGCCAGTGTTTTCTTACCTATTAAGTCGTCCCGCGTCATGGTCGTTCTGCGCTCCCAAGCGTTGCGATTCGTGTTTGGTGGGGAAAGTCGGTTGTTGGGAGGAAGTATAGACGGAAGGGCGCGGTGGGAGCGAGAGGAAATGTCCCGCGCGTCCCATCGTTTCAGACCTACTTCTTCGCCCACGACGGCGACCGTGCGGCGCTCGATGAATCCGTCAACGGTTCGTCGTGACCTCCGTCCGCGTCCATCACGCGAATCATCGACACGGCTCCCCGTTGCGAACCGTACGCGATCCTCGTTCCATCCGGCGACCACGTCGATTGCTGGTCCCAACCGGGGTTGTCGGTGAGTCGTCGGACATTCCGCCCGTTCGCGCCGATCCGGTAGACCTCCCAGTTGCCGTTCCGGTCCGAGTCGAACGTGATCGTGTTGCCGTCGGGAGACCACGAGGGCCCCGAACTGTTGGAGCCGTCGCGCGTCAGATTGCGCGGGTTGCGACCGTCCGCGTCCATCACGAATACGTCGTCGGAGCCGGAGCGGTTGGACGTGAAGGCGATCCGCTTCCCGTCGGGCGACCAACTCGGCGACGTGTCGAGCGACGGGTGATCCGTCAAGTTGTGCAGGTTGGCGCCGTCCGCGTCGATGACGAAGATTTCGGTCTGATCCTCGTGCCCCATCGCAAACGCGATCCGCAACCCGTCCGGCGACCAGCACGGGTGATTGCAGTACGTCGGGTGATGCGCGAGCGAGCGGCGGTTTCGCCCGTCCGCACCCATCACCTCGATCCGCTCGTCCGGCGATTCGTCCCGCGTTGAGAAGGCGATTTCCAACCCGTCGGGTGACCAAATCGGGGAGAACTCGTTGGTGGTCGGTGTGTCGGTCAGTTGGCGGGCGCCGCTCCCGTCCGCGTTCATCACGAAAAGGTCCCACGAGCCGGAGCGGTCTGAACTGAACGCGATCATGCCGTTGAGAGGCGGCGGTTCGGGTTGAACGCGAGCCGTCGGTCTGCCGCCGCATGAAGACGCGGCAACCGCCATCAACAAGAACGCCAAACACCTCCAGTTGCTCATCGAGTGGTTTATTGGAAAAATCATGTTATCGCCCCCCAGTCTGGGTCGGTTTCGCGCATTTGTTTGTGTCGCACTCTCCTCATCATAAACGGTTGCGCGGTTCACGAACGGTACGAACCGTGTCATTTCGAGTGATTCCAGAGGGGATTGCTCAATGCTGAACCGCACCAATACTTGCGTCTTTCTGACAAAGTACTATCGGTGTCATTTGTAAGCGCTCCCGACTCGTCCAACAGGTTGTGTCTCGCGGAGGATTCTGACATAAGGGTAGGGGAAAAGAAGCGTCGGCGGTACGGTGATGAGCATCGGCGTATGGTCCATAGTTGAGGAGGGACGGTTCGATGAAACGCGGATGGATCGGGTTGGCGGGATGGTGCGCGTTGAGTGTCGCGTTGACCGGACTCGCGCGCGCGCAGCCGCTGCCGAGTCCGCCGCTGCGGATCGTCGTTCCCAAACTGAAGTCCGCCGAACCGCCCAAGATCGACGGCGCGCTGGACGACGCGGCGTGGTCGGAGTCCGAGCGCGTCATGCTGAACGACGCGGCGACGGGCGAGACTCCCAAACGCGCGACCAAGTTTGCCATTCTATGGGACGACGACAACCTCTACGTCGCCTTCGAGTGCGACGACGACTCGCCCAACGCGACCTTCACCCAAAAAGACGCGAACCTGTGGGAAGAAGAGGTTGTCGAACTGTTCATCGACCCGGACGGCGACCTGAAATCGTACATCGAACTGGAAATCAACCCGCTCAACACGCTGTTCGACGCGCTCGTGCTGAACCGCACGAAACGGTGGCTGCTCCGCGACTTCGAGATGCGGGACATGGAGCACGTCGTCGCCAAAAACGACAAAGGCTGGACGGTCGAAATCCGCATGGACTTGGAAGACTTCGCCGAAGCGCCGAACCTGCCCGTCCAAGTCGGCGACACGTGGCGCGCCAACTTTTACCGCATCGACAGATCGCCATACGATTCCAGCGACCCCAAGAAACCCGAAATGACCTCGTGGTCGCCCGTGTGGGTCTACAACTTCCACCGAGTCGAAACGTTCGGCTACATGCAGTTCGGGGAGTGAAGGATTCGCGCCTAACCGATTGAAGGAACGATCCCGATATGCGACTCAATCATCGTAACGGCTGGCTGTTCACCCTGATCGTTACATTCGGCGTCTCGACGGCGACGGTCGCGCACGTCGGCAACCACCCGTCCGTTCACGACACGGTCGCAGGCGTCGCCGAGCGGATGAAGCGCGAGATGCCCCACGACCAATTGAAGAACCTCAACGTCGACGGCGTCCTCGCGTTTCTCACGGAGGACGAACGCCACGTGCTCGGCACGGAACACCTGTCGTTCAACGTGAACGTTCCCGTCGTCGTCTCGGTCATCCACCACAAAGGGTTCGGCAACGACCCCTATTGGCTGACGCGCGGCGAGTTCACCGAGACGAACTGGAACGTCGTCATCGCCGAGCAAAACTACGGCGTGTGGCAAAAGGGGTTCGACGCCGGGTGGATCGGGTTGGGCGTGAACTCGCTGCGCGGCGGCGGCGAGCATTATCTCGTCGTCCTCACCCCGAAAGAGGCGGGCGCGTCCGTTGAGGTGACGAACCTCTATCCCGGCGTCCACCGGATTGGAAAGGCGGCGGTCGGCGAGAAGGCGTGGGCGGACCGAAACAACACGATGGAAGAACTGCCGCAACCGCTCGTCGGGGGGACGCTTATCCAGA
>JAQBWJ010000284.1 GCA_027625215.1 Candidatus Poribacteria bacterium | reverse complement strand
CAACCTTAATCCTCTGTTCTCGTCCGACACATATGGGAGACGCGCCCAAATGGCTGAAGCAATCGCCCTCGAAATCAAACGCACGTTGAACGCCTCGCCCGACAAAGTGTTCAGCGCGTGGACCGACCCCAAGCAGATCCCTCTCTGGTTCGCGCCGCACCCGTCGATGTCCGTTCCATCGGCGGTGGTTGATCTGAAAGTGGGCGGCGCGTACCGCGTCGTCTTCAAAGACCCCGAAGGCGATGAGTACGTCGCCGTCGGCGAGGACCGTGAAATCAATCGCCCGTCGAAACTCGTCTTCACATGGGGCTGGGAAGAGGCGGACGAAGGCGACAGCATCGACACGCTCGTCACGATCCAACTGCGCGAAAACAACGGCGGCACCGATCTGATTCTGACGCACGAAAACTTCGTGTCCGCCGAATCGCGTGATAAGCACGAACACGGTTGGGTCGGTTGTCTCGAAGGGTTAGCGAAGCACCTCGCCTAGCGCGATCCGAATCACATCCGAGCGCATAAAAACGGCGGCTGTCTCAACGACAACCGCCGTTTCTAATCGATGATCATGAACAAACGCGACTATCGGGTTTTGAGCGCGCCCCACGTTGTCGTGGCTTTGCTCGCCGCATTGACGGCAAGCGCGGCGTCGGGACGACCGCCAGCCGAAAGTTCCTGTACTTCTTCAAGCGACAAGGCGCGATCCCACAAGTAGATTTCGTCGATCATCCCGTCGAGGTAGGCGTCATTGCCGACCGTTCCGCCTACGGCGCGCCCTACACCCATTTCAATCGGTTTCCCTTTGAACAGGTTATAGGGAGCGGCAGACGCCTTCGGGTTCCCTTGACCGGAGGCAGGCACCTTCGCGTTGACGTACCCAATCGCCGTCTTACCATCCACCGTTTGGCAGACATGCACCCATTCACCAGCCGCATAGGCGCCGTCTGTTGCAAAGTAGTTTTCGGCGCCGTTACAAGTGCCCCACGTCAAACCGGTATTGCTCGTGGTGGCGATGCGGAAGGTATAGAGTGAGCCCCACCCGATCTTTTCACCTTTCCACACGATGGCGGAATGGTCTTTACCCGCTCGAACGAATATCCATGCGGAGACGCTCATCGCGTTCGCCTGATAATCGAAGTCGGGAGAATCCTCAACGCTGGCGTATCCGCCGTCGCCTTTGAGGTCAAGCGCCATGCCGAACATTCCGCCTTTTACGACGGCAGCCCCGTCAATCAGTTTGCCGTCGTGACCGCCGATCACATCGGTCACTTTCCCGTCGTCGAACGTCCATGCGTTGACGAGACCGTCGGCGAGGTCCGCGAGCGCGTTCGCCGTCAATCCGACGCCGAACGCGACGATGTACAGAAACGTTCTAAGTTGCCGCATCTCAATACCCTCCCAGGTGTGTTTGCGACAGCAACGGGATCGCGTAAGCGACCCATGATTCAAGTTGTAACTCGCAACGAGTATACGCTGCCCGTTACACTTTCGCAACGAAATATTCACACTTGGACGAGTTCGATCTGACTGTGCGAGCGCCGAATCATAGCGGCGATGAAATCCGCTCGCTCGCCTGATAGTCCGCTTTTGCCAACCAGTCTGGGTTGACGGTGACGCCCCATCCCGGCGCGTCCGGGATCGCCACCTTGCCGTCCACAACCTCCAGCGCGCGCGAGTACAGTCCGTCCGTCCACGAGGTCGGTTCGATGGAAAACTCGACGTAGTTGCCCGCATTGGGAATCGCGCCCATCATGTGCAGCGTGAACAGTGTCACCATCGACACGTTCGCCGAGTGCGGCACGCAGGGTTTGCCCGCCTTCGCCGCCATCTCCGCGACCGCAAGCCCGCGCGTCAGCCCGCCGAGATAACACAGGTCGGGTTGCGTCACATCGACCGCGTTCATGCGGATCATCCGCGCCCATTGAGCGAGGTCGTTGTCCTGCTCGCCGCCTGCCACGTCGAGTTCCAGCGCGGCGGCGACCTCCGCCGTCCACTCCAACTCCCAATAGGGACACGGCTCCTCGAAGTGGCAGACGTTGCCGTCCGCGAGCACTTTCCCGACTTCGATGGCGCGTTTCGGCGTGTAGCAACTGTTGCCGTCCACCAGCAGCGAGCAATCGTCGCCAATGGCGGCGCGCACCGTCGGGACGAGCTCTTCGGTGCGCCCTTCCCACTGGTCTTCGTCGTGTCCGACCGCCTTGCCGACGCGAATCTTGAACGCCGAGTAGCCCTTGTCGCCCCGCAACCGTTTCAGGCGTTCCGCCTCGTCTTTCGGGGTGATATCGCGCCGCATACTCGATCCGTAGACGCGAAACGGTCGGGGAGTCCCGCCGAGCAGTTCGCAGACGCTTTTACCTTCGAGTTTCCCCGCGATATCCCACAACGCCGTATCAACGCCCGCCAACGCGCGACAGACGTACGACCAGGGGAATTTGTAGTTTCGTTCGACGCACCGCAGGGAGATGCCTTCTCGATCAAGCGGGTCGGCTCCCAAGACGTGCGGGGCGATCTGACGGTGGAGCACCGTCGCGGTGATGTCCGCATTGAACGGCGCGACCTGTCCGTACCCTTCACGCCCGTCGTCCGTCGTCACGCGGACGATGGAAAGCGATTGGGTGGAAAACGTTTCGATCTTCTGAACGCGCATCGTCATCCTCCTTAATCCGATAGTGGTGTTATCTTATGGGCGTTTGTTGAAATCCATATTGACGTTTCAATGCCGATGAGAACAATCATAACGCGCTGCATTCCGATGTTATTGGCGCATGAGGCATCGGCGATGCCTCGCTCATCATAGCGTGTTAACAGAGTCGAGGTTAAGATTTCCCCTTTGGACGTGACATACGGCGTCAGTGTCATACCATTTTATTCGTACCTCCGATGGTGAAAATGAGCGCGCGACGCGCTAGATTATCACGAACGACTCTGCCGCTAACTTCATTCGCCATCGAGTAAGGAGCCTCCTCGCATGAAAATCTCCCACATCAACACCTACCTCGTCGGCGGAGGCGGACGAAACTACATTTTCGTCAAGGTCGTCACGGACGACGGGCTGGAAGGCATCGGCGAGGCGTACTCCTGCGGTCCCGACGACGCGACCGTCGCCGTCATCCACGACTTCGAGGAATGGATCGTCGGCGATGACCCACGCAATATCGACTATCTCTGGCAGAAGATGTACAACTTCACCCGCTTTCCGGGCGGCTCCGTCGTCAACGCGGCAATCAGCGGCATCGAACAGGCGTTGTGGGACATCTCCGCGCGCGAGTTGGGCGTCCCGGTGTGGCGGCTGCTCGGCGGCAAGGTGCGCGACAAAGTACGCATCTATCACAGCGTCGGCAACCCGGAAGGCGCGTTCCAGTTGCAGGAGGAGCTCGGGCTGACCGCCTTCAAGACAAGCCCCTTCGCCGGAGGTTCCGACCGCACCTCGATCAACACCCACCCCCGCATCGCCGCCGAACGCCTGAAAGCCCTCCGCGACGCGCTCGGCGAAGAAGTCGATATCGGCGTCGATCCGCACGCCAAAATCTTCGAACCGATTCGCGCCATCCAGATGGCGGAGGCGCTCAAGCCGTACAACCCGTTCTTCTTTGAGGAACCGTTGCGCCCTGAAAACATCGACGCGATGGCGCACGTGCGCTCAAAAGTGAGCGTCCCAATCGCCACGGGCGAGATGATTTACACGAAGTTCGGCTTCCGCGACCTGCTCGTGAAAGGCGCGGCGGACATCCTTCAGCCCGACATCTGCGTCGCGGGCGGACTCGGCGAACAAAAACGCATTGCGGCGATGGCGGAAGCGTTCTACACGAATATCGCGCCCCACAACCCGATGGGTCCCGTCGCGACGGCGGTGAATGTCCATTTCGCGGCATCGACCCAAAACTTCCTCATCCTCGAATACATCCGCGATGATCGCGGGCCTCGGCGCGACTGGGTGAAAGAGCCCATGCCCGTCGTGGACGGCTACA
This sequence comes from Candidatus Poribacteria bacterium, assembly GCA_027625215.1. Lineage (GTDB taxonomy): Bacteria > Poribacteria > WGA-4E > JAQBWJ01. The sequence goes on along the minus strand of JAQBWJ010000284.1, from coordinate 739 downwards.
TCCCCGTGCCGGAGACGCCCGGATACGGCATCGAACTGAACGAAGAAGCGTTCGGCAACTACCCGGCAAAACGGTGGCGTCGCGGGTTTTCGTACCGCGTCGACGGCACGGTCGCCTACCTGTGACGCATCCCGTGTTGCGGCTCGTGATGAGAGCGTTCGGGTGTCCGCCGTCGCAATCCCTGACGGATGGGGAGTTCCGCGCGCTTCGGTCAGCCTATGCGTCGTCGTCTCGCCCAATCCGGCGCACGGTGATGCTGCGAGCCGCCGCGCTAGCCCGCGTGTTTCGATTGGCGGATGCCGTCGTCGCGGAGGACGCGCGGGTCATCGATGTTGGGTGCGGGTACGGTCAGACCGCGTGGTGGTTGGCGCGCGACGGTCGGCGTCAAGTGTGCGGTGTGGAGGTGTCGGAGTCGCGGCTGCAAGTCGCTCGGCAGATCGATTCGCCCAACCTCGATTGGCGGCTTGATACGGCGGAAAACGCCTTCCGCGACGCGACGTACGACGCAATCCTGTTCATCGACACGTTGCTCTACCTCACCAAAGACGCGCAACGAGACGTTTTGCGTAATGCCCGCCTCTCCGCGTCGGATGACTGCCTGTTGCTCATCAAGGATTCAACCGATTCGCCCGCGTGGAAGCACGGCTACACTCGGTTTGAAGAACGGCTGAAACTGGTGGGAGGCTACTACGGCAGCGGTCGGCGCACGCTGACATATTGCTCGCTCGACGAGTGGCGG
>JAQBWJ010000283.1 GCA_027625215.1 Candidatus Poribacteria bacterium | reverse complement strand
GAACCCCCATCCTAACCTTCCCCCACAGGGGAAGGGATTCAGATGCCACCATTCGACACTAGTCGATCTTACCCATGCCGCGGAGGTTCTTCAGGCTGAGGGCGACAGACTCGATGGGCGGACGTTTACAGGTATCCTGCTCGACAATGTACCACGCCGCGCCGCTCGATTCGGAGGCGTTCCAGATCGACGCCCAATCGAGCGTCCCTTCGCCGATCTCCGCGAATGAGCCGTCCGCACCCATGTCCTTGATGTGGATGAGCGGGGCGCGTCCAGCGTACTTGCGGATGTAGGACGCGGGGTCTTCGCCGCCATGCTTCACCCAATAGGTGTCGAGCTCCGCCTGCACCTGATCGGACGCGGCGTCGTAAAAGATATCCAAACCGTACTCCCCGCCGAACTTCTGGAACTCGAACGAGTGGTTGTGATAGCAAAAGGTGATGTCGTGCTCAGCGAGTTTGGCGGCGATGCCGCTCATCGAGGCGGCGACCCCTTTCCAGTCGTCGGCGGTCTTGCGGCGGTTTTCACCGAGATACGGCACGGTCAGATACTTCGAGCCGACCTCTAGGTAAAAATCGACGTGCTTGTCGACCCCCTGTTCAAGGGCTTCCAACCCTACATGGCCACCGACGGACTTCAAGCCGAGATCGTCCAACAACGCCTTATACTCTTTGGCAGAGACGTTGGCGGGCGGCGTCTCTTCGATGCCCTCGTAGCCGATCTCAGCGGCTTTGCGGATGGTTCCAACAAAGTCATTCGCCGCCTCGTTTCGGAGCGTATACATTTGAAACGCAACGGGAATCCGCGCCATGATTGCGTTCCTTCCTGAAAGCCATCGTCAGTCGAGTTTGCCCATTTTGCAGAGGTTGTTGACGCTCAACGTCGCGCTCTCGACGGGAGGGCGTTTGCAGCGGTCTTGTTCCACGATGTACCACTTCGCGCCGGACGCCTCGCACGCCGACCAGATCGCGTCCCAGTCGAGCGTTCCTTCACCAATCTCCGCGAAATCGCCGTCCGTGTCCATGTCCTTGATGTGGATGAGCGGGGTGCGTCCCGACAGTTTGCGAATGTACGCCGCCGGATCGACGCCGCCCTTTTGCACCCAATACGTGTCGATCTCCGCTTGAACATATTGGGGGTCGGAGTTGTCGTACAGGATGTCCAACCCGTATTTGCCGTCGAATGTTTCGAACTCGAAGGCGTGGTTGTGATAGCAGAGGACGATCCCCGCGTCGGCGAGTTTTTTGCCGATGGCGGTCATATTCTCGGCGGCGCGTTTCCAATCGTCGCCGGTTTTGCGGCGGTCTTGGGGCATCGAGGAGAGCGTGACGTATTTGGCGTCGATTGCGTGGTGGAGGTCAATCACCGACTGCAGGTTGTCTTCCAACGCGCCGAGACCTGTGTGTCCGCCAGGGGTGGTCAATCCGAGTTCATCTAAAAACGCCTTATACTCCGCCCCCGTCATGCCGGACTTGGGGCTGCCTTGAACGCCCTCATAGCCGATTTCCGCGACTTTGCGGTACGTTCCTTCGTAATCTTCCGCGACCTGATCGCGCAACGTATACATTTGAATTGCAACGGGGATGCGAGCCATGTCAATTATTCCTCACCCGTGAAGTTCAGAAAGCGTGGTCGTCAAGCGAGCCAACTGGTCGCTGATTCTGTTGCTAACAGCGATCTATGCGTCATCATGATCAATCACTACTATTCCATATCGTCTGAGCGATTACCACACAAGATTTCATTTCGCGCGAGTCACTTTCCTGCGTCGGATCGTGTTTCACGATCTCAAACCGCCTCACAACGGTTATTTTCTGTGTACAGTATTCGCCGATAAACTTCATCTTGATGAAGTCGTCCTTCTCATTCGCAATACCTCCCGACTTCCAGAATCCGAAACGGACGCTTGACAACGATCGCAAAATCCGGCAAGGTAAATTTGCCGGGTATTTTGTGATCGTCCACATCGCGCATGTCTCAAATATGTGATGCGGCGACTTCCCTGGCTTGGGATCGTTCTTGGAGGGCAGGGAAAAGACATTCCTGCCCCCTTGCTTTGTACACGGTGTTTTTAACAGTGACTGACTCGGCAGTGGGAATCGTCGTGACAGAGTTCGTTCAACAACCCGGAGATGAGTTGTGGCGCTCGCTCGATTAACGTCAGGAGCGTTTGCGAGGCGGTGTCGGGTTGCGTGCGGCGCTGCTCCCAGTCGCGGATCGTGCCGACGGAGATATGGAACGTCTCGGCGAACTGTTCCTGTGTCATGCCCATCAGAATTCGCAGGTGTTTGACTTTCGCCACACGCTTCATCCGCGACAACTGCTTGTCCGTCAGCGGGGGTAGTCGGCGTTGGAGAGCGCCGCTTTCTCTTCATCCCATTCAATCTCAAAAGGAACGGAGTTACGGAACATCCGTAGTCTTTCGCTTAGTGAAACACGGCGGGCAGGAGAGGATCAAATATCGTTTGATTCGCCCTGTCGTCAGATGAACAGCGTGACCCGCGAATCCATCGCATCCCCCAAAAACGTCCCCACACCGCCGAAGTCCAAGCCATCCTTCATCTCCTCGTCGCGGACGCCCATGATGTCCATTGCCATCGTGCAGGAGATGATGCGGACGCCCATCTCCTGAGCGACCTCCATCAGTTCGTCCAGCGTAGCGACGTTCTTGTCGCGCATGATGCCGCGCATCATCTTCGCCCCGACGCCCGCGAAGTTCATCTTCGAGATGCCCAGTTTCGCCATGTTCTCCGGCAGCATCATTGTGAACATCTTTTCGGGCAGCGATTTGCCGCTCGTCTGCGCCTCGTTCTTGATGACGCTCAACCCCCAGAACGTGAAATACATTGAACACTCGTACCCCATCGCCAACGCGCCTGTCGCGATGATGAACGCCGCCATCGCTCGGTCGTAATCGCCGCTGAAGCAGACAATCGTGACGCGGTGCGACGGCAACTGCGTTTCCAGTTCCGCGATTCGGTCGCCGTACTCTTGCTCCAGTTTCACAAGCCGCGCTTCCAGTTTGGCGATGGCATCCGTATCGGTGATCGTAGTCATGTTTGGTTTGCCCTTCTACCTCACCGCGACGGTTACGCGATCCGTTTCACAAAATGGACGTACACCGTGCGACCCCCGTCGCCGGGCTGTTCGTTCTGGCTCAACAGTTCGACTTTCTTGTCTCGCTTGACCCACGCCTGAAAGTCGGGGACGGAGCCGCGGTCCGTCGAAATCACTTGAATAATCGCGCCGATATCCACTTTTCTGGCGGCTTGACTCGCGCGCACCAACGGCATCGGGCACTGCAGCCCGCTCGCGTCGATCACTTCGCTCGGCTCATACTGTGCGTTGTTCATGTCGCTTTCTCACGCTCCCACTTGTGTCCGTGTTCCCATCGCCGAATTGCGGCAGTCATTCGGCGCCCCGCGACGTTGCCCCGCTATTGTACCCGATCTTCTGAGATCGCCGGGCATTCGATGCGGATTCAACTTTGGCGGGATTTACGACGAAGCGATCGCTGCCTCACAGCCCGTCGTACGCACGTTGCAATTCAGCGATCTCAATCTTGGACATTTGGAGCATCGCGCCCATCACCCGTTTTGCTCTTGCCGGGTCGGGGTCGCTCAGGAGTTCACCCAACGCAGTTGGTACGATCTGCCACGACAGCCCGAACTTGTCCTTCAACCAGCCGCATTGAGACGGAGCGCCGCCATCCGACGTCAGTTTTTCCCACAGATCATCCACCTCCTCCTGCGACTCGCACGTCACCATCAGCGAGATCGCTTCCGTGAACTTGAATAGCGGACCGCCATTCAACGCCATGAACTGCTGCCCTTCAAGTTGGAACTCGCAGACGATCACCGTCTCGTCCAGATCGGGACCCGCGTCTTCATAACGGGTCACATCGAGGATTTTCGAGTTCTTGAAGATGGAGACGTAGAAGTTCACCGCTTCTTCGGCGTTGTTGTCGAACCAGAGGAATGTCCTGATTTTTTGGATTTCGGGCACCTGATGCAGTCCCTCATAAAATGATGAAAGTTGTTTGAGAACAGGTTACTTGGGTGGTAGCACGCGCTCCACCGACATGGTCGTCTTGGTCTGAATCTCCATCTTCATGTCGCCCGCCGATGTGTTGCCCTGCGGCAGTTGGACGGACATTGTCAACACGCCGTTCGAGACGGTATTGCCCTTCACGATCCAACCGTCTCTGTCCGAAACGTTCATGACTCCGTCGCGCTTCATCGACTTCAAGCCAACGCCGACGCGAATCGTCCCGAACGTCGTCATGACCGGGTCGCCGACCGATTCGCCTTTCCCCGAAATCCCAAACGCCCGCGTCGGAATCTCCTTGACGACCCCCTTCGCTTGTCGCGTCCACACGGAAGTCATCTTTGCTTTGCCGCCCATCGGCAGCGCGCCTTCCGTCGTCGCTTCCCAACGCGGCATGTCCATTTCGGGGTACTCCGGTTGGTAAAGTTCCACCATCGCCTTCATCGAGTCGTTGCCTAGCATCGACCGAAGCAACGACGCGACCCCTTCATTGGATGGGTCCGCCGAGAGCGCGGCGTCAAGCATCGCGTCCAACCCCTTCACCTCGATGACCTTGCCTCGCGGGGTTATTTTAAAGGTGAACGGCTTATTCACGATGGCGTGGAAGGTAGCGCCGTATTCCGTTTTCGCGCCGGAGCCGTCTCGTGAATCGTACCTAAAA
>JAQBWJ010000282.1 GCA_027625215.1 Candidatus Poribacteria bacterium | reverse complement strand
ACCGCGTTATCTTCTTCGGCGCGGGGATGCGAAACGACCGCTTCACCAAGTACAACGTCTACTTCCTGACGTGGGGCGGGGCGGCGACAGCCCCCATCCCGGTCAAAGACGGTCGGGTCACGTCCGGCGAAGCGGTGACACCCATCGCGTTCCGAGCGCCCATCTATCAAGAACGCGACGTGACGCACGACGCGCTCCAAAACGTCGAAGACGACCGCGTCGATCACTATTTCTGGCGACCTTTCGTCAAATCGCTCGGCGGCACGAACGAACAGTGGTTCCACTCGATCACGCTGCCGACGCAAGCGGACGATATTCTGCAACCCGCCGAACTCAAAATCGCCCTGCAAGGAGCGCGCATTGAGCGCATCGAACACGCGATGCGCGTTCAGATCGGCTCGTGGCGGGGCGAGACGCGGTGGATCGGGCAGAACCCCCACCTTTGGATCTCCGAGATCGACCAAAACCTGATCGGCGGCGTGACGGACTTCTTTCTTACCGTCCTCGACAACAGCGAAAACCTGCCGAGACCGAACGACCCGGACGTCTATCTCGACTGGCTGGAACTCAACTATTGGCGCACGTTCGCCTATCAATCGGACGGGGTGCTTGTCTCGGAGGAAATCTATCCGACGCTTCGCACCGGACTGCGACGTTACGATCTTCCGAACTTCCCGACGAACGACGTGCGCGTGTACGAACTCAACGACGACGGCATCATCGCGCGGTTTGAAAACGTCGCAGCCGTCCGCAACGACGCGACGTTCACGCTTCGGTTCGAGGATCGAATCAGCGTGCCGACGGAGTACTTCGCGCTGACGATGGCGGACATTCGCCGACCCGATTTCACGACACCCTACGTCGCCGAACAACTCAGCAACCCGTCCACGCGCGCGAACTACCTCATCATCACGCATCCGTTGTTTGTCGAGGCGGCGCAGGAACTGGCGAACTACCGCGAGTCGCAGGGGTTCGAGACGAAAGTCGTCAATATCGAAGCGATCTACAACGAGTTCAGTCACGGTGTCTTTTCGCCGTCGGCGATTCAAAGTTTTCTGCGGTTCGCGCTCCAACTGTGGGAAGTTCCGCCCGAATATGTCCTCCTGATCGGCGACGCGCATTACAACTACAAGGGCGCGGAACTCACGTTTTACGCGGGAGAGGGCACCGCCGAGCAGTATTACCAAAACTTCGTCCCGACGATTCACGGCTCGTCGGAGTCGTTCGGCGAGACGGCGATGGACGTTCGATTCATCAACCTCATCGGCAACGACGCGCTGCCGGATATCGCCATCGGACGATTGCCCGTGCAACGCGCGTCCGAGTTGCGACAGATCATCGAAAAGATCATCGCCTACGAAACGACGAAAGACGGAGGCGAATGGCGCGCCAAAATGGTGATGGTCGCCGACGACGACACGACGAATGTCGGCGACGACATTTTCCGCCAAACGCGGGAGAACCTCATCGAACGCACCATCCCGCCCGCGTACGACACGCCGCGCGTCTATTTGAAAGACTTGGGAAGTCAAGGCGTCGCGCGCAACTTGATCCGCTCCCACTTTACGCAGGGCGCGCTGACAATCGGGTACGCAGGACACGGCGGTCGGGGCAACTGGGCGGACGAAGGTATGTTCTTCTTGGCTGATATCCCGAACCTGTTCAACGACAATCGGCAGCCGTTGGTCATCGCGACGACGTGCGAACTCGCGTTTTTCGACATCCCGGAGCGATTCGGCGAGCGGGCGATGGGCGAGTCGTTGTTGTTAGGACGAAATCGGGGCGCGATTGCGACCATCGGCGCGAGTCGGCTGACATACGCCTCCTGCAACGGCATCTTCGACCCGTTCCTGTACCGCGAGATCGTCATATCGCCGATGCCTGAAGTGGGACCCGTGCTTCTCAATGCCAAGATTCGGAATTTGATCGAACGACCGTCTCCGCTCTGCAATCCGGGTTTGGAACAGTACATGCTGTTCGGCGACCCGGCGTTGCGGTTGGCGCGACCCTCGTTGAGCGTGGATGTGCAACTGACGGCGCAATCGATCAACCCTCGCCAGACGTTCTCGGTGAAAGCGGCGTCGGTTTACGACCCGTTTCGCACGCCTCCGGTGAAGCAGACGACATTCAACGGCAGCCTGAACGTCGCCGTCGAATACCCGAACAACCGCGACGCCGATCAATCGAACGACCTCCCGCCGGACCGACGCAACGGTCAGGTGCTTGGCGGCGAGTTCGGTGATGTCTCGTTCACGATGCCCGACACGGTGGTGACGGGAGAGGGTTTTGCGCGGGTCTTCGCCGTCTCGAACGACCGCACGCGGATCGCCATCGGTGGCGCGCGGTTCTCGGCGAGGAAATCGCGCATCTTGAACATCGCGCATGAACAGCGACCGACCGAACTCGTCGTCACGGTCGAACTGGCGAACCCTCGCGGAGCCGACGGCGTCCGTACCGTCGAAATCGAGTGGTTCAACAGCGAGGATTTCAGGACAAAACTGTTTCCCATGACGCGGGTCGGCAACACGTTGACCTATCGCAACGCGCAGACGATCCCGCTGCCGGGTCTTGGCGAGCGGATCGAGTACAGCATCATCGTCTCGGACGTGTCCGGGACCGTCGTCAAGATGACGGGGCAGACGTTCCGAATGCCGTTGGGTCCCGATTTGGCGATTGCGACGGTCGGCACGTCGCGGCTGCCGCAGTTGTCGTACCAACTTGACCGAGAGCGCAATCGGCGCACGTTCCACGTCGTCGTCAACAACATCGGCGATCAACGCCCGTCGATCCCCGTCGAGGTGATCGCGTTTCTCCGGGAGCCCGACTCGGACGCGAACGGTATCGTCGATCCGACCGCCGAAATCATCGCTCGCGGCGTGATCGCGGTGAACGACTGGTTTACGGTTGATCCGTCGTCGGGAGCGTTTGAACGGGTGACGGCGGTGTTGCTCTTGGACGCGCCGTTGACTTCCGGCTCGCATGATGTGTTCCTGTGGGTCGATCCTCATTACTCGACCGATCCGACGAACCGAGGCTATTTCGGGAAGGTGCAGGAGGCGCTCGACACGAACAACCGCTCCCGGCGCACGTTGGAGATCACCGATTTTGTCGTCGGGAACGAGGAAGTCACCGCGTTCAACTTGGATCACTCGTTTTCGATCACCGTTCCTAGCAACGCGGTCGCCCCCACGACGCTCTCGATCACGTCCGTCACCCCTCCCGGAGAGGCGACGCGCGAAGGCGACAACCCCGTTTACGGGACGATTCCGCTCCTGCGGTTGGTGAACCAAGACCAGTCCGCGTTTCTGATGGAGTTGGCGTCGGGCGACACGACATTCCGGCGTCAGGCGGAGGCGGAACTCGCGTTCGATCTGAAATCGCTGCGCGAGAACGTCGCCGTGTCGCTGCGTTTCTCCGCCCGCCCTGAAGACCGAACGTCCGCACAGAACGAGATCATCGACCTTGAACTCATCAAGTGGCTTGATCAAATCGGGGCATATCGATGGCGCGAGGATTTGTCCGCGTGGCAGCGCGCGCCGTCATCGCTGCGGCGCAACGAGAACGGGACTCTGACCGAGACGACCGTCATTACGCCTGTTTTCCCGAATACCGCCGCGTCGGACGGGCTTCGCATCTCCGCCGTCGAACCGGACACGACGACGGCGCAGACGGGCGATTGGGCGATCATTTTCTTCCGCGAGTTCGAGTACCACGTCTTCTTCAAACCGGACGGTTCGCTGACCTATCAGCGGTTGCAGAACTTCGGTCGCATCGGCAGCGACTTCTCCGATCTCTCGGTCGGATTGCGCCGCCTTCTCGTCAACAGCAACGACCCGTTCAACCCGGCGTTCCCCCATCGACCCGCGTCGTTCGGGGCGTCGCTTCATTTTCGCACCGAGCTCAGCGAGTCCGGCACGACGATCACCGCGCGCGGGCACCGCTATCTCAATGCAGGCGACGGGTCGGCGGAGGTGAATCTGGCGCAGTTCGGGTCGTTTGAGATGGAACCGTTGGGCGACTGGATCATTTTCCTGCTCGACGCGAACCGATACGAGGTGCGGAACGGCAACAACGAGGTCGTCCTGAACGCGCAGGGACGACCCTACTTGGGATTTGTCGACGGCGCGGTGTTGGCGCTGACGCGACACGCGCTTGGCGTGCAGGTGTTTTCGGGGTCGAAGCCGTTTGAGTTCGGGGACACGCTGCGCGTGAAAGTCGGCAGCGTCGTGACGATGGAGGCGGACGTGACCGAGACGGGAATCTACACCCTGTTAAGGGACATCGACGCGACCGAGCCGACGGTCCAGTTATGGGTGAACGAGACGAACCCGTTGAAAGGCTCCGTCATTCCGCCGCGCCCGACGATCACGCTCCTGTTCAGCGACCGAAACGGCATCGACACGGCGTCGTTCCGGTACGAAGTCCGCAACCTGAACGACGCCGACTTCGAACCGTTCGACCCACAAACGTACGAAGTGAGGGCGCAGCCGATAGACCAAGTCTCGGTGAGACACCGCCCGATCTTTTTCATCGGGACGTACGTGCTGCGCGTCCATGTCAACGACCTCGCGGGAACGGCGGCGACAAGCGAGGCGGGTGATTTCGAGGAGTACCTGTTCATCGTTGAGGAACAGCCCGACCTCGAATCGCCGTCGTTCACGTTGAGCACCGAGTTCGGCGCGTTGACGGACGGGCAGACGATGATCGACAC
>JAQBWJ010000281.1 GCA_027625215.1 Candidatus Poribacteria bacterium | reverse complement strand
CGTCATGATGTACGTTCTGGCGTTCCGGTTGGAAATGTCCACGCCGCCTCGCGAGGAGGAGTTGCCGTTGGGTGATGCGGCTCCGGCGGACTGAACGGTTGGGACAACATCGACGGGAGACGTTTGCCGTCGGTATTCCGATGGCGTATATTTCAGTGAATCCTACGCCCAAGCAAGTCCGCTTCGAGAGGGACCGCGCCATGTCTGCGCCACATGAGTATACGCAGTTGCATCAGGAAGGGCTGCGCCACATCGGCGCGGCGTACGTCCTCGAACGATCCATCCACAACCCTCGCCGCGCGTCCCGAAAGCGGTCGGAGATGGTCGAAGCGTTCCATCGTTTTTCGCAATCCTGCCTGATGGGGTTTGAGGCGTTTATCAAAGCGGAACGACAGATTGAGTTCTCCGCTCGCCGCATGTCGCATGAGGAGTACCTCGAAATACGCGGAGAACTCGACGAATTCGCGGCGGCGAACCTGTCTCTCGCGGAATCGGCGTTGAGCGACGCGACTCTGATGAACGTGAAGTCCGACACCGTCCGAAAACTGCGCGATTTGGTGGACGACTGGGCGATCCCGATCCGCGACCCCGACGCCTTTTTCGACGCCGATTCGTTCCGCGAGTTTGCCGAAGACGCTCAACGCTTGATCGATTCCGGCGATGTTGTTGACGGTGGCTTCGGTGGATGATCCACAAACGGACATCGCAGTTCATCCGAATGCAGGAACGGCTACCGGACAATGTCAAACGGATGGCGAGCGAGAAGTTCGAGTTGTTCAAATCCAATTCGTCTCACCCGTCCTTGCGATTTAAACGCATGGAAATATCGCCCGATCATTGGGAAGTGTCCGTTTCGATGGACTACCGCGCCGTCTGTACCCGCGACGGGGAGACTTTTACATGGATTTTCATCGGCAAACATCGTGAGTTCGATAAACGGTTTCGAAGGCGTGGCAGGCGTGGTTGACAGAGTCGCCGTACGGAAAATGTGACTCAGATAGATTAAGGACAGCCCGATGCTCCATCACCTCTCCTTCGCCGTCGCGGACATCGACGCCGCCGCGAAGTTCTACGACGCGGCGCTCGCGCCGTTGGGCTACGTGCGCGTCGCCTCGTTCCCGGACGCCATCGGCTACGGGTACGAAGGCGGCGGCGACAAGTTTGCGATCAAGTTGGACGAGTCGTTCGCCCTGCCGACAACGCACGGCTTCCATGTCGCGTTCGCCGCGACCAAACGCGAAGACGTGGACGCTTTCTACGCCGCTGCGATGATAAACGGTGGCACCGACAACGGCGCGCCCGAACTGTGCGTCGATTACGGACCCCACTACTACGCCGCCTTCGTCTTCGACCCGGACGGCTACCCCATCGAGGCGGTCATCAACACGCCGATTTGACCCGTCCCGAAGTCGCTGGACAACAACCCCGACCGCCGCTATCCTGCTCTCGGCGCGACAACAAGGCTCTTGGCAAGGAAGCGGAAGGCGGGGCAATGCGATTCTCGGAGCGGTGGGGAAAACTGCGTCTGCCTGAAGCCGTCTTCGCCCTGACCGTCACGGCGGCGTTCGTCCTGTTGGCGGGGTGGACGGCGTTCCACCATGAGATGTGGCGCGACGAAATCCAAGCGTGGTTGCTCGCGCGCGACAGCGCGTCACCCTTCGAGTTGTTCCGCCACATGAAGTACGAAGGGCATCCCGCCCTGTGGCATCTCCTGCTGATGCCGCTGACCCGCCTCACTTGGTCGCCGCAGATCATGCAGGTCTTCCACCTGCTGATCGCCGCGACGACCGTGTGGCTCGTGACGCGGTACGCGCCTTTCCCTCAGCCGTTGAGGGCGATGTTCGCGTTCGGCTACTTCCCGTTCTACGAGTACGCGATCCTCTGCCGGAACTACGGGCTCGGCATGTTGCTGCTCGTGTTGTTGTGTTTGTTGTGGGAACGGCGATATGAGCGGTTTTTGTCGGTAGGAATCGTCCTGTTCCTGCTCGGACACACGAGCGTCCACGCGCTCATTTTGGGAATCGTCATCGGCGGCGCGTTGGGCGTCGAGGCGTTGTGTCGCCACCGACGGCTCCGCGACGACCCGGACGTGAATCTGCGGGTCGTGTGGATCGGGTTCGCGGTGATCGCGTTCGGCGTTCTCACCTCCGCGATCCAACTGAACCCGCCGCCGGACAGCGGCTTCGCGGTCGGTTGGCGCACGAAATGGGATCGCGTCTACGCCGAGAATATCGTCAAGATCGTCACGCGGGCGTTTTTGCCGATTCCGAACGAGAACGCGACGTTTTGGAACTCGCACTGGTTGGCGTCGCAGTTCAAATGGGCGGCGGCGTATCAGGGCATCCAACTGAAACTCGCGGTCGGATGCGTGCTGCTGGCGGCGTTGAGCGTGTGGCGGCATCCGACGCTGCTGCTGATCTATCTTGGCGGGACGGTCGGGCTGTTGACATTCTTCTACGTCAAATATTTTGGGGCGATGCGGCATCACGGGTTTGTGTTTTTGGCGTTCTTCGTCGTGAGTTGGTTGGGTCGGGTGGAAAGCGCGGGCGACCCGCGCCGCGCGGCAAGGTGGACGCGACATTACGGGACGGCGTTCCTCGCGCTGGTGTTGGCGGCGCAGGTATTCGGCGGATGGCGGGCGGCGCGGCTGGATCGGGAACACCTTTTCACGAACGCGAAGGCGGCGGCGGAAACGCTCCGCGAGTTGGGGATGGACGCGCTGCCGATCATCGGGGAGCGCGACCCCGAAGTGAGCGCGATGGTCGGACACCTGAAAGCGCGTCGCGTCTATTACGTTCGGGCGGAACGGTGGGGGTCGTTCGTGCGGTGGGACAAAGCGCGGACGAGCGACGCGCCCGACGCCAAGATACTCGCCGCCGCAAAACGGTTCCGCGACGACCCGCAGTATCCTGATCGCGTCGTCATCGTCACCGACCACGCGCTGAAGAAGGAAACGCTGGAAGGCGATCCGTCGCTGTCGAAAGTGGTTGAGGTGAACGAGCCGCCGACTGTCGGCGACGAACGGTATTTCATCTACCTTTACGCGAACGCCGCGCCCTAACACAACCGTTCGGCGAGCGCTTTTAACCCTTGTCGTCCCTCGTCCATGAACCCGAAGCACTCGTTTTCGCTCCCCCACACGACCGCGCCGAGCGCGTACAGCGCGTGTCCGACGTACATCTGTTGCGTCTCCCTCTGCGTTAGCGACCGACCGTACGCCGCGTCGTACCCCTCAAAAAAAACGTCGATCAGGTGGGGGTTGCGGAGCCACTCCCAACCGGGATAGCGGCTGAAGTCGGCGACGCGGACATCCCAATGGGCGAATTCGTAGTCGATGACGCCGCCCCACGCGCCGTCGTCGCGGACGATCCAGTTGGCGGGTCCGTAGTCGCGGTGGCAGGGGGTGGGACGTTCGCCCTCGAAGGCGGGGATCAACTCGCGGGCGGCGTCGATGACGGCGCGTTCGTCGTCGGTCAATAGGTCGTGTCTGTCCGCGCCTTCCATCCGTCGGTCGAACTGGTTGGCGATAAACTCGCGCGCGTCGGAGATGGGGGAGAGGCACGCGCCGTCTCGTCCGCACTCCCCGAACGCCCCGCCAACCTCCAACCGATGCAGTTTGGCGAGCGCGTTCCCGGCGTCGCGCCACATCGCCCGTTCCTGCGTGTCGGTGAGCGTCGCGTCATCCGCGATCACGCCGCGCAGTTCGGTGACGATCAGCGCGAACGGCGGTTCGTCGCGCGTCGCCAGCAGTTTGGGGGTGAACCCCTCGAACGCCCGCGACCACCGCTCGTAGCCGTGAACTTCCGTCTCCCAAGACGCCCGTTGTTCGTGGATTTTGAGGTAGACGCGCCCCGACGCGGTTTTCAGTCGGCTGACGGATGATCGTCCATGAATCCGCGCGTCTCCCGAAACGATCTCGCACTTGCCGAGGATGGAGGCGCTCCAGTCCACCAAGTCTCGGCTGTATGCGTCATCGGATCGGCTGCCGGAATCCATCACGGTTTTCGTCGATCTTCAGGTTGGATTGATATCGGGTGGGAAGAGCGCCAACAATAGGCTGGGGAAGACAATCGGGATATCGTCGTAGGAACCGAGATCGGTTAGATGAAGATCACCGGATACGATATAGTCTGCTTGAGCCGATTTTGCACAAGCAAAGACCTCATCGTCCGTCGGATCAGCCGCGACGACTCGCCGGATGGTGGCAGGAACAACGACCGTGACAAACGATTCATACTCTCTGATTGCGACGTGGGGAGTTGTGTTCAATCGACGGAACCGTTCGGTGAACTTATCTCGACTCAGGACACCTCGAAGTTCGTCCAACAACGGCTCGCTCGTGTAGAATGCGAGTCGATCCGAGCGCACTAGATCGAGCACTCGTCGTGGTGTACCGCTCCAAAGCATTCCAGACACGACGACGTTCGTATCAAGAACCACCCTTGGCACGGGATCGTTTCTCGGCGCGGTACGCATCAATCTCCGCCTGCACGTCTTCGTCCGTCATTTGCGGCACGTCCAGCGCGGAGAGTTTGTCCGCGATCTCGAAAAACCGATCCATTGCTTGACGACGGACCTCTTCTTGAATTAACCGCTCCAACGCTTCGGCTGTCAAAAGCCCGGCGGCTTCCGCTTTCTCCGCAAGGTCGGTTGGCAGCGTCAGACGGATGTCCACAGCCTTCATCACGACCCCCCTCATGTTGTTGGTCTGACGGAATCTTACCACCAAATTGAGATTA
>JAQBWJ010000280.1 GCA_027625215.1 Candidatus Poribacteria bacterium | reverse complement strand
ATGCGGCTCGCCGTGACGATGGCGGAACGTCGCTCCGTATGACGATTCCCACCATCATCCCTCAACGGAGAGGTGAAGCGCATTGAGCGTCCAAAAACCTACGGTCGTCATCTTGTCGACCCTTGACACGAAATCGGAACCGACGCGATTCCTCAAGGATCGGATTGAGCAAGCGGGATGCGCAACGCATGTCGTCGATACGGGCGTCTTGGGCGAACCGGACTGGACGCCCGACACGACTCGGTATCAGGTTGCGGAAGCGGCGGACAGTTCCATCGAAATACTGCGACGGCAGGGGCATCGCGGCAAAGCGGTCGGGACGATGGCGGAAGGCGCGCGCGAAGTCGTCATCGAGCTCCAGCGCGCCGGAAAACTCGACGGCGTCATCTCGCTCGGCGGCGGACAGGGAACCGTCATCGGCACGACGGCGATGCGCGGTCTGCCCGTCGGCGTACCGAAACTGATGGTGTCCACGATGGCGTCGGGCATCACGGGTCATTACGTCGGCACGCGCGACATCGCGATGATCTACTCGGTGGTCGATGTGATGGGTTCCAACTCGATTCTGCGGCAGGTGCTGGCAAACGCGGCGGGCGCGATCGCGGGGATGGCGCAAATGCCCGCGCCGGACGCATCGACACAAAAAACCATCGCGCTCACAAGTTTCGGCATCACGACCCCGTGCGTCCTGGCGTGCGTCGATGCGCTGGAACAACGCGGGTACGAGGCAGCCGTCTTCCACGCAAACGGTACGGGCGGGAAGTCGATGGAAGAGATGATTCGCGCGAACCGTTTTGTCGGCGTGCTGGACATCACGACGACCGAACTCGCCGACGAAGTGGTCGGCGGTATTCTCAGCGCGGGACCCGACCGCCTCGAAGCAGCGGGCGACTTGGGCATTCCGCAAGTCGTCGTGCCGGGCGCGTTGGATGTCGTCAATCTCGGTGGACGCCACACCGTCGAGGCTCGGGTCTTGAATCGCCAACTGCATGAGCACAGTCCCGTTTCGACGTTGGTGCGGACAACCGTTGAGGAAAACGCAGTACTCGGCAATCTCGTCGCGGTAAAACTGAATCGCGCGAAAGGACCCGTCACCGTCTGCATCCCGATGCGTGGCTTTTCCGATTACGGACGGGAAGGCGGACCGATTCACCATGCGGAGGCGGACTGCGCCTTTACGGAAGCGCTTCGCTCCATGCTTCGTCCCGACATTCCCGTTCATACGCTCGATGTCGGCATCAATGACCCCAAGTTCGCGGGACTTCTCGTCGACAACCTTCTAAAATCACTCAACGAGACGTGAGAGAGTATTCATGGCGACAAAATACACCCGTCAACAGATGATCCAACGGTTCCGTTCCCAACTCGATCAGGGCAACGCGCTCATCGGCGCGGGTGCGGGAACGGGCATTTCCGCCAAATTCATCGAACGCGGCGGCGCGGACTTCATCATCATCTATAATTCCGGTCGATTCCGCATGGCGGGGATCGCGTCGGCGGCGGGGCTGCTCGCGTACGGCAATGCGAACGAGATCATGATGGACATGGGCGAACGCGAAGTGCTCCCCATCACGAAGGAGATTCCCGTCATCGCGGGAGTGAACGGCTCCGACCCGACGCGCGAGATGGAGCCGTTCTTGCGGCAGGTCGGCGCAATGAACTTCTCCGGCGTCAACAACTTCCCGACCATCGGCGCGTTCGACGGACAGTTTCGCCAGATTCTCGAAGAGGTCGGGCTTGGCTATTATACCGAAGTGGAAATGGTCAAAATTGCTCACGAACTCGACCTGTTCACGATCCCGTACGTCTACGATGAAACCCAAGCCCGCGACATGACGCGCGCGGGGGCAGACGCCGTGATCGCCCACGTCGGCACGACAACGGGAGGCAGCATCGGTGCGCAAACCGCCTTCACCCATGACGAAGCCGCCGACTTGACCCGACGCATCCTTGAAGCGGCTCGCGCCGAACGCGAATCCGTGTTCGTGTTGACCCACGGCGGACGGACGGAATCCCCCGAGGACGTTCAGTATGTGCTGGACAAGTCGGGAGCAGACGGGTTTGTTGGCGCCTCCACGATTGAGCGACTGGCGACCGAGCCCGCTATTCAAGCCAAAACCAGCGCATTGAAGAAGGTAACAGTGAACCGTTAACCACCCAATTGATACACATGACGGGATCACGACGTACAACTGATCGCTACATGTAAAACGTGTATGTCTCGTCGTACTGAGCGAAGAGTCCACCCATTTCGAGGACAAACATGTCCGCTGTTCCATCAGCACTATGTGAAGAGCGAAGGTGCGGTTGAAACGACGGCGCATCTCATAACTCTTCAGAATGACCTCAAAGTCCGACATTCAATCTTCGGATCTGGCGCTCCTGCCTGGTGCTTACAAATGGGTTCGAACAGAGAAATGAAGGTTCAGATTCGGCATACGTGTGGACTAAATGTGGAGTAACCCATCCAAAAACGGGTTGAAATGGGCTAAACCACTCCAAAGCCGAAATCGCTCAGACGCTGATTATTACAAGGTTTTATGAACCATCCAGATATATCCTGAAGTCCGGAGGTCTTACTTTTAATCCGGTGGTCCTGGGTTCAAATCCCAGCCGGGTCACCACTTTTTTCTCTGCTCACATAAACCCATGTCCAAGGATAGATTCGAGTTGGTACGGCAATTCGACTCGACGTATTTTCGATAACCGAGCAGCCTTTTGGGGGCGGAAGAGGTCGGAATGCGATTTCGACGGATCGGGGTGCGGATGGCGATAGGGACGTTGTTGGCGTGCTGCGTGTGGCGGACGGAAAGCGCTCCACCGACGGGCACGCCTCCCGCGAGGATCGCCTTCGAGACGAACCGCGACGGCAACTGGGAGGTCTACGTCATGGACGCCGACGGCGGGCACGCTCTCAACCTCGTCCGCTTAGACAATCGCCTCGAAGTGAGCGATATCCAACCCGCGTGGTCGCCCGACGGCTTGACGATCGCGTTCTACTCCGACCTGGACGAATACCAAGAAATCTTTGTGATGAACGCCGACGGATCCAACCCCATCCACCTCACCGAAAACGAGGCGTGGGACGGCGAGCCATCGTGGTCGCCCGACGGGACACGGATCGCCTTCGCCTCGACGCGCGACGGCAACGGTGAAATCTACGTGATGAACGCGGACGGCCCCGACCCGATCAACCTCACCCGACACGACGGCGACGACTACGCGCCCTCGTGGTCGCCCGACGGCTCGAAGATCGCCTTTCACACAAACCGCGAGGGCAACCCCGAAGTCTACGTCATGGACGCGAACGGCGCGCATCCGGTCAACCTCACCCGCAACGCGGCGAGCGACACGTCTCCCGCGTGGTCTGGCGACGGCTCGAAGATCGCCTTCGCCTCCAACCGCGATGGCAACTGGGAAATCTACGCGATGGACGCGGACGGCTCGAACCCCATCAACCTGACCCGCTCCGACGCGCGGGAGGGCGCTCCGTCGTGGTCGAGCGACGGCTCGAAGATCGCCTTCCACACAAACCGCGACGGCAACTGGGAAATCTACGCGATGAACTCCGATGGTTCGAACCCTGTCAACCTGACGCGCCACCCGCTGGACGACTTGAACCCCGCGTGGTCGCCCGTCCGATAGCCCGTCGTTTCCCCTGGTAAGCCCCAACCGCTTCGTCTGTGATATAGTAAGCTGCGTCCATCCCTCGCACTCTCTTTTCAGGCACACGGGACGACGGCGATGAAGGCTCCGCCCAACCTAAAACCCATCGAACGTTCGACCAGCATGGTGAAAGCGCTGGGGGTCGCCATCGTCTGTTCCGGCATCATCGCCCTGTGGACGCAGCACAGCGAACTCGTCATCGACAGCCCCAGTTTCAACAGCATCCACCCGTCCGTCGCGGGGTTTTTTGCGATCACCTGCTTCTCGCTGTTCTTCAACCCGCTGTTGAGCGCCATCAACCGCAACTGGGCGCTCACTCAACGCGAAATGCTGATCGTCTACGCGATTATGATCGTCGTCGGACCCATCGTCTCCATCGGAGGCGTCCACTTCCTCATCCCGACGCTGATCGCTCCCTACTACTACGCGACGCCCGAAAACGAGTACGTCGAACTGTTCCACGACTTCATCCCCCGTTGGTTTGGTCCGAAGAACGCCGAAGCGGTGCGCCACTTCTACGAGGGCAGCGAGGGCGCGGGCGTCCCGTGGGACGTGTGGACGCGCCCGTTGTTGTTGTGGAGCCTGTTCCTGATCGGCGTCTACGTCGTGTTCATCTGCCTGAACGTGATCGTGCGCCGCCAGTGGGTGGATCGGGAGAAGTTGACCTTTCCCCTCGTGCAACTGCCCCTTGAAATGACGGCGGAAGCGGATCGCGGCGTCTACAGCCGCTTCTACAAAAACGGGTTGATGTGGCTCGGTTTCCTGATCCCCGTCGTCATTCACGGCATCAACGGCACGAACACCTACTTCCCGCAGTTTCCCTCCATCGAGTACAAGCACATCAGCCTGCGCGAAGCGTTCGGGGAACACCCTTGGAACAAGATCGGGCAGTTTGAACTGAGTTTCTTCCCCTCGATCATCGGCTTCGCGTTCATCCTGAACCTCGACCTGTCGTTCAGCGTCGCGTTTTTCTACCTGTACTCGAAGGCGCAGATCGTACTCGGCGCGGCGTTGGGGTGGACGGCAATCGGCGGGTCGCATTCGAGTTTCCCCTTTGTGGACGAGCAGGGCGGCGGCGCGTTTTTGGCAATCGCC
>JAQBWJ010000279.1 GCA_027625215.1 Candidatus Poribacteria bacterium | reverse complement strand
ATACGGGTCAAATCCGCTTGGCGAAAGTTCCCGCCATCGAGCAAGTCCCCAGCGGCGGGATCGACTTCAACCAGACGGTGGCGTACTACTCGCGCCTCTGACCGCGACGGCTCATCGTCCACGAACGTTTTTTGCGAACCGCCGGGGGGCAACGTGTCCCTCGGCGGTTTTGCGTTTGTGTGGAATGGAGGACGTCAGTCGATGAAGTCCGCCTCAACGCCCAACGCCGATACCGTCTCGCGCAACTCCGCGACCGTCACGTCGTTCAGCGGGACGCCGTCTCGCGCGTAGGCTCTGCGGCTCAACGCCTCGCGCTCTCCCGGCACGTAGAGCCTATCCACGCCTTCTGCCCGACGGCACTCGCGCACCTGACGGATCGCCTTGTCAACCCGCTCCTTGAACCGCCCAACCTCCTCGAACGCCTCCACCTTGATCGCCGCGACGAAGTGCCCGTCTGCCCCCGCCGTCGGACCCCGCTCCATGTCGCCGAGTTCCGTCCCGTACGCCGCGCCCGACAGCATCGACGACAAAATACCCATCAGCATCGCCAGCCCGACGCCCTTGAACTCGCCAATTGGCGCGAGCAGTCCATCGACGGCAAGCGCGGCGTCGGTCGTCGGGTTGCCGTCCTTGTCGAACGCCCAGCCGAGCGGGATCGGCAGCCCCTTCTGACGATGAATTCGCACTTTTCCGTGAGACGATCCGCTGAACGCCGCGTCGTAGATGATGGGAGACTCCTCCGCAGCGGGGACGCCCATCCCAAGCGGGTTGATGCCGAGTATCCGTTCCGCGCCACCCCAAGGAGCCATCGTCGGGAGCGCGTTCGTCGTGGCGATGCCGATCATGTCGCGCCGCGCCGCCTGTTCGACGTAGTAGGACATCGCGCCGGAGTGATTCGAGCCGCGTATCGCGGCGGCGGCGATCCCGTGCGTCTCGGCGCGGCGCATCGCCTCGTTCATCGCAAACTGCGTCCCGACCTGTCCCATCGAGTTGCCGCCATCCACAACCACGCAACCGCCGAACTCCTTGACGATACGCGGCGTCCCGCGCGGATCAACGCCGTCAACCGTCAGTTTCTTGACGTAGTCCGGCACGCGCATCACGCCATGCGAGTGCGTTCCGCCCAAGTCGGCGTGCACAAGCGTGTCGGCGAGCAACGCGGCGTCTTCATCCGACATGCCGCACGCGCCGAAGACGCGCGTCACCAACCGCCGAAGTTTGTCGGCGTCGAACCGTCGTTCCGTCTCTGCCACGCGCTTTATTTCCCCTTATTCCGTAGGTTCTTCCTTGACCCACTCCAGTTTCGCCGCGTCCCACGAAAACACTTCGAGGGGGCCATATTGCAGGTTGAAGGTCAGGCTCTTGGGCTTCTCGGAGTTGTCGTACAGGTTGAAATCGCGCGAGACGAGATAGCCGTGTTGCCCGTTTTCCAACCCGCGCGCCGCCTCGATGAAGTCCGACAGACCGGCGATGCGTTGCCCGATCACGTCCGTGATGAGCACCTTTGAGCCGTTTTCCCGGTCGCGCACGCCCGCCTTCGAGAAGGTGCTGCCCGCCACCGAGAACGGCATGAACACGCCCTCCGCTTCAAGGTAGATCGAGTGGCGCAACGGCTCCGTCACGTCATGGAAGATGCCTCCCGCGAACCGCGCGAACCGCTGGATTTTCAGGTCTTCCAAGTCGAATACGGGCGCGTCGATCTCCAACTTCTCGCCGTTCCGGTAGACGATGAGCGCGACCGTCCCGCCGACCGCCCCGTCCAAAATGCGGTCGTACAAAAAGAGGTCGTTCCGCAACAGTTCGCCGCCCGCGCGATAGACGATGTCGCCCGGCAGCAGCAGCCCTTCAGCCGTCGTGCGCGGGATGACGCCTTCCACCTGAATCACTTGCGGCGTCCCGCCCGTCATCGACGGACCGATCTCCGGCGCGAGCTCGACGGGCAACCCGTAGTGTCTCACCGCCTCGCCGATGGAGATGAGTTCCAAGTCTGCGCCGATGTCGCCGCGTTGAATCGGCGTCCCGTTTTGGAGTCGCGTCAACGCTTCGATGAGGTACTCGACGGGCACCTCAAAACTGGAGGTGTCCGTGCCCGCCGCGTGAATGCCGATCACCTGCCCCTTCGTGTTCCAAACAGGGCTGCCGCTCGACCCGCCCGTGCGGTCGAAGGTCGTGAAGATGTACGTCCCGTGACGGCGACCCTTGTTGACGTTCAGGTTCGTCACCGTGCCGTACTTGATCGAATACTCCTCCTTCTCGTTGTTGCCGATCAGGAGCAGTTCTTCGCCCAACGAGAGCGCGCGCCACGATCCGAGCGTCACCGCCTGCAACGTGAACGCCACGTCGGACGGGTCGATCTGGTAGAAGGCGAAATCCTGCGTCGGGTCATAGTAGAGCACCCGCGCTTCGGTGAACGAGCCGTCGTAGAAGTTGATCTTGACGACCGTCGGACTCGTTCCGGTGACGTGGCGATTCGTGGCGATGATGCCGCGCTCCGCGTCCACAATGAACCCGGTGGCGAACGAGGTGCCCTGCCTCTCCGTCTCGAAGACGACCTCCGCCGACCGCTCGATGTTCACGACGGACGGCTTGTACCGCTCGATATCCGCCGTCCAGTCGTACGCCGCGAACGCCGTCGTACTCATAATCGCCCACGCCGCAGCCGACACGACGGCAACCGTCGCCATCGCCCGATACTTCATTCCATGTCCTCCGTCAAAGGTTCGAGTCCGTCGTCTCTGTCCATTCCGCCACATCTTACCGTGTCGCGGCATCGCAAGGAACCCGATAACCCGAATGTGCATCCGCCGCATCGGGTATGATGTGACAATCCACAATTCGACATTCGGAGAACGCGGATGGCTGCCATTGCCCTTTCGGATGACGACATCGCCGCACTGTTCAACGCCCTCGACATCGACCTCGCCGACGCGACGATTGCGCCGCTTCCTACCCAACACGCGAACCACGCGGAGCTCATCACGATCCACCCGACATTGGACGTCCCGACCCGGCTTCTCCTTAAAGTCTACGATCCGCAATGGGACCACGAACGGAAAGCGGCGCGTGAGTTTCGCGCGCTCAAAATGCTCTATGACGGCGACATCCCGTGCGCCGAGCCGATCCACTATGAGGCGACCGCCGACACGCTTGGCGCCTCATACCTCGTGATGCGCTTCGTTGAGGGGCTGACCCCAAGCAGCAAGAGCGATCCCGTTGCCTATTCGACCGCCGTCGCGACGATGCTCGCCCGAATTCATCAGAACCCCGTCCTTCCCGACGACATTCTGTTTCTGATGGACGTCAACAAGGAAACGCTCTGGTTTCTGCGAGGCGGCATTCCCGATTACATGGAGGCGCACCCCGACGGCGAATTCGTCCGGCACGCGGTGATAGACCTGCTCGCCGACGCCGACCTGTCGCGCAAAACGCTCGTTCACACGGACTTTTGGACGGACAACCTGTTGTGGGACGGGCGCGAGATCATCGCCGTGCTGGATTGGGAGGAAGCCGGATACGGCGATCCCGCGATCGACGTGGCGTACTGCCGAATGGACATGTGGCTCAACGGGATGGGACGCGACGCTGCGGACCGCTGTCTGCGCGTATATGAGGAAGCGGTCGGGCGCGAGGTCGAGAATCTTCCGCTGTGGGAGCTCGCCGCAACTGTGCGCCCGATGTTCACGCCGTCATGGTTGAAAGACGTGCGCGACGAACTTCGCGCATTCATCGCCGACGTCAAACTCCGCCTCGACGGATGACGTATCGAGTTCCTCCGCGCCTTGCCGACGGTTCGTTCC
This sequence comes from Candidatus Poribacteria bacterium, assembly GCA_027625215.1. Lineage (GTDB taxonomy): Bacteria > Poribacteria > WGA-4E > JAQBWJ01. Next base: position 977 of record JAQBWJ010000279.1, on the reverse strand, counting down.
GGCGTTACATTCCCCCGTACTCGTTTCGACATCTCAAATCGGAGGAAAAGAAAGATGAATATGAGTTCACGGCGCATGATGATGTGCGTTTGCGCGGCGATGCTCGGCGTGTCGGCGGCGTTCGCGCAAACAGACGAGGGGTTGGTCGCCTATTGGCCCCTCGACGGCGATGGGACGGACGCAAGCGGCAACGGCTTCGACGGCATGGTGTCCAACGGGGTCGTACCGACGGAAGACCGTCTCGGCAACGCGGACGGCGCGCTCGCGTTTCCCGGCTTGGAGTTGGAGCGCGTGCTGGTGGCGGACGCCCCCGCCTGTCAACCGACGGGCGAACTCACCCTCGTCGCGTGGGTGTGGGCGGACCCGGCGATGGAGGGGACGCTCAACAGCCGCGTGATTGCGAAGGCGGGAGCGGGAGGCGCGCGGTCGTGGTCGCTCAACATCGAGAACGCCGGGCTGCCCGCGACATTTCAGATCGCCGCAGACGGCAACACGAACCTCAGCGCGACGGGCAAGGGCGTCGCGTCCGGCGAGTGGGCGCATCTTGCGGGCGTCTTTCGTCCCGGCGAGGCGAGCGAAGTCTATCTGAACGGCGAACTGAGCGGCTCAAACAATGACGTTCCCGACGAAATGTTCAGCGCGAACAATTTGCCCGTCGTGATCGGCGCGCGCAACGCCTGCGGCAACTGCGGCTGGCTCGGCTACATCGACGACGTCGCGGTCTGGAGTCGGGCGTTGTCCACCGACGAAGTGAAAAGCGTGATGGAGAGGGGACCCATGGGTCTCGCCGTCAGCCCGCGCGACCGTTTGGCGACAAGTTGGGGCAACCTTAAACGACAACCGTAGGGGCGACCGGCGGTCTCCCTTCCGACCCGTCATTCCAAATTGGCGTGATTGTCCCAGACGACGGGGGGTGGAATCCCGGCGAGTTGGGCAAGCGCGACGGCGATCACGTCGAGCACGATCAACAACGTTTG
>JAQBWJ010000278.1 GCA_027625215.1 Candidatus Poribacteria bacterium | reverse complement strand
ATTGGAGCCGAGCCCCGTGTGGGTGTTCGGCAACGCGAACCAGTTGGAGCAGGTGTTTTTGAACCTGCTGCTGAACGCGCTCGACGCGATGCCGGAGGGCGGGACGATCACCGTTCGAACGACCTGCGACGACCATGCGGCGCAGATTCGCATCGTCGACACGGGGGTTGGCATCCCAAGAGCGATCATGGATCGCCTGTTCGAGCCGTTCAACACGTCGAAGGAGACGGGGATCGGGCTTGGGTTGTCGATTGTGCGGCGGATCATCCGCGACCATCAGGGGCAGATTCGGGTGCAGAGCGAGCCGGGCAACGGCACGACGTTCATCATCGACCTGACGCTTGCGACGCCGGACGAATCCGCGCAAGGTACAGGGTAGCGCGATTCGGTTTCCCCTCTCCCTTGACGGGAGAGGGGTTAGGGGTGAGGGGGGTCGGACGCCGCAACGCGGCACCATTAGGTAGAATCCGCGTTGGTGGTTCCGAGAGATTCTTCACACGGAGTTCGGATTGACGTGGGGTAGTAGGCGGGTCGAAGGACTGGTTTAACGATGCGGTACGTTGCGCTGTTGAGAGGGATCAACGTCACCGGACACAAGAAAGTGTCGATGGCAGACCTTCGGACGATATTTGACAAACTGGGGTTCATCGGGATCAAGACGTTTCTCGCGTCGGGCAACGCGGTCTTTGAGGCGGACGAAACGGATGAGGGTGCGTTGGTTGAGGCGATCCAAACGGGGATTGTCGAGACGTTTGGGTTTGAATCGGCGACGCAGGTGCGAACGGGCGACGCGTTCGCCGAAATGGTCGCGGGCGATCCGTTCAAGGACATGGTGTTGACGAAGGAATTGCGGTTTTATGCGTCCTTCTCACCGCGACCGATCACGTCGGTTGATCCGCCCGATGGATGCGCGTTTCGGTTCGTTGGCGCGGGTGAGCGGGAACTGTTTAGTGTGATGGAGGTCGGCATGGGGTCGTCCGTCGATCTGATGGAGTTTCTGGATGCGACGTACGGCAAGGATGTCACGACGCGGAATTGGAATACGGTGATGAAGGTCGCGTCTTATTTGGGCGAGTCCGCGCAGTAGTATCGGATGGGGCGCAATCACCCCCATCCTAACCTTCCCCCACAAAGGGGAAGGGACCGGAGACGGAATGAAAAAAACGATTCTGATTGTTGATGACGAAGAAAACATCCACTTCGCGTTCCAGCGGGTGTTGGGCGAGACGTACGACCTCATCAAGGCGACCTCCGGCGAGGAGGGGATGCGGCTGATTCAAACCGAATCGCCCGACCTCGTCATCCTCGACATCAAACTGCCCGGCATCAGCGGGCTCGACGCGCTCGTCAAGATACGCGAGAACTTCCCCCTGCTCCCCGTGATCGTGATGACGGCGTTCTCCACGACGCGCTATACCATCGAGGCGATGAAACTCGGCGCGTACGAGTATTTCACGAAGCCGCCCGAAATGGTCAAGATGCGGCAAAGCATCGAACAAGCGTTGCAGGACGCCGAGCAGCGTCAGGAGACGACAAGGAGCGGCGCGTTCGCCGTGCCCTCCGCCGAGCGCACCGAAGAGACGGACAACCTGATCGGCTCGTCGCCGGAGATGCAGGAAGTTTACAAGATGATCGGGCGCGTCGCCGAAACGGACGTGACCGTGATGATTACAGGCGAGAGCGGCACCGGGAAAGACCTCGTCGCGCGGGCGATCTGGAAGTACGGACCCCGCAAGTCGAAGTTGATGATGCCCGTCAACTGCGCGGCGATCCCCGAAAACCTGCTGGAGAGCGAACTGTTCGGACACGAGAAAGGCTCGTTCACGGGCGCGGACCGGCTGCGGATCGGGCGGTTTGAAGAGTGCGACGGCGGGACGATCTTCCTCGATGAGATCGGCGATATGCCGATTGCGCTTCAGGCGAAACTGCTGCGCGTGCTGCAAGACGGCGAGTTCAACCGTGTCGGCGGGCAACGACCCATTCGGGTGGATGTGCGGATCATCGCCGCGACGAACAAGAAACTGCTCACCGCCGTTGAACGGGGGCAGTTCCGCGAAGACCTGTTCTACCGCCTGAACGTCGTCACGATCCACCTGCCGCCGCTGAGAGAGCGCACAGGCGACGTGCCGGAGCTCGTCAACTACTTCCTGAGTCGGTTCAGCAAAGAGGCGGGCAAGAAGATCGAGCTCGTCGGGGACGACGTGATGACGTTCCTCGCGTCGTACCCGTGGCCCGGCAACGTGCGCGAGTTGGAGAACACGCTCAGACGCGCGCTGCTGCTGAGTCGCGGCGGAACGATCACGCGCTCCGACCTGAAACTGAGCGGGGAAATCCAAACGCCCGTCTCCGAGCCGATGGAGGAGATGGACGCCGAAACGCTCCTGATGCGCGGTTTCGACGACATCTTCCGCAACCCGCCCGAAGAAGGCGTGCTGACCCACGTCGAGCGGTTGCTGCTGACGCGGACGCTCGAACACCTACAGGGCAACCAGAAACGCGCGGCGGAACTGCTCGGCATCGCCCGGAATACGCTGCGGAGCAAGATGGAGCGGTACAACATCTCGAAGGATGTGCGGATCACTCGGACGAAGGAGTGAACCTCCGTATAGGGGAGAAGAGCGCTTGTTTAAGTGGTTCATTCGACCTGTCGTTCTATTGACGCTCTTGGTCGTCAGGGTGAATGTCGCCGCGCAATCGACTACGCGGTTGGAAATCGCCTATGTCTCAGACTCGGACAATCCCGCCGCCCGCGCGACGATCTATGTGACGGATCGCTTTGGTAACGCGCGCCAGCCCATTTCCAATCAACAGACGCCCGAAATGTTGCCGTCGTGGGCTCCTGACGGACGGTCACTGATGTACATGGGCGTTCAAGGTGGTTTGGCTAATCTATTTGCGAACGATGTCGTTTCGCGGCAAACGCGACAAGTGACGCAGCATCAAGGCAATGAGTTGTACTTCGCATCGGCATGGTCGCCGCTTGGCGACCGTGTTGTCTGTGTTCGCAATCTGCTGGGCAATCGCGGGTACGGCGTGTTTTTGTTGGATGTTGAAACCGGCGATGTCGGCGAACGATTGCTGTACAATCCCGATCCGAACGACGCGCCCCGTATGAATCACGCGGTCGATTGGTCGGTCAACGATGAGATTGCGGCGAGTTTCGCCGACGGTGGGTTCGACCTGTATCGACTGAGCCCGAACGGCAACGAGACGCTTCGGTTGACGACGCATCCAAGAGGCGATCACCATCCGTCGTGGTCGCCGGACGGGGAGACGGTTCTGTTCCATTCCGACCGCGACGGCAGATGGCAGATCTATCGGGTGGATCGAGAGGGGAATACCGTTTCGCGGGTGACGGATGTGCCGTTTGAGGTCTATGAGCCGTCGTGGTCGCCGGACGGACGAACGGCGTTGTGCGTCTCGAACCGGGACGGAATCGACAAAATCTACACGTTGGATGTCAAAACGGGCGAGCTCGGCCTGTTTCTTGAAAGCGATTTCGGCGTGTTTCAACCGCGATGGTATCGTCCTCCGCTGTCCGTGTCGGCGGAAAAGATGTTTCTCTCGACGTGGGGTTGGTTGCGGCGTGCCGGATCCGCCCGTCGTTGATGTGAAAACCGTTACCCATAACGCATCCCTTCCCCACAGCGGTACGTGAAAGATGGGACGAAACGTTTACGAAGCGGCGATAAACGAGATGCGTCATTAACCCCATGTGCATGTTTTCGCGGTGCTTGAAATGAGAGAGAGACCCTCCGATCCTTTGTAGGAATACAAGTCTGCAAAGGAATCATCGCGGAAGGTCTCGGGTGGGTTTACCACCTTTCTCGTCACGGTGTTCTGTCTGGTCGACACACACTGAAAGAGTTGGGGCTGCGCGAAGAAACAGCGCGACACCTGCGTCAACGGGGTCCCATGCCGCAATTGAGCGACAGAGAACTGCTGACCATCGAAATCGTCGGCGAGTTCAAGGGCATCGACACGGACAAGGAGTTGTTCGCGTTCTTCCGACGGGAGTATGGGGAATGGTTTCCGGCGTTGCGGCACATCCATCGCACGACGTTTGTCCGTCAGGCGGCGAACCTGTGGGCGGTCAAAGAGCGGTTGCGAGAAGCCATTTATCGACAAGTGGATGCCGACGCGCTGTTCTCGATCATCGACTCGTTTCCTATTCCCGTCTGCCGTTTCGCCCGCGCCAAGCGGTGCCAGCGGCTTCGGGAGGTTTCGGCTTACGGATACGATTGCGTCGCGCAGCTGACGTTCTTCGGGATCAAGGGACATCTGGTGATCGAATGGCCCGGCGTCATCGCCGACTTCCGCCTGCCTCCCGGCAATGTCCCGGATGTGGAGATCGCCTACGATCTGCTTGCCGAGCGGGAGGGTTGGGCGTTGGGCGACCGAAACTACTGGAGTCCGGCGTTGTTCGGGGAATGCCGGACGCATGGGTTGGAACTGCTGACCCCATACAAATCCGCCAAGCGGGAGACTCAACGCTACCCCAAGGAGTTGACGCGGATGCGCTACCGGATCGACACGGTGATCGGACAGTTGGTCGAGCGCTTTCACATCACCAAGGTACGGGCGAGAGATTGGTGGCATCAACGGTCTCGGTGACTGTGCAAGGTGTTGAGTCATACGGTTGCCGTGCTGCTGTGTCAGCAAAACGGGCTACCCCCGCTGAGTTTCGATGAATTGGTCATCGACTGAAACATGCACATGGGGTTAACTAGGATTAGGGCGGGTTTGCAGGACTTTAAATTGGCGCGCCCGGGAGGAT
>JAQBWJ010000277.1 GCA_027625215.1 Candidatus Poribacteria bacterium | reverse complement strand
ATTAAGTAAACAGGTGGGTCGGGGGTTGTGATGAGTACAAAGACATTGGAAGAATTAAAGACAAGGTGAAGGGTCTTTCTGCACTTGAGCAGCAGGGGCTCACCGATTTTATCGCCCGACTGAAGGATTCGGTGGATGCTCCCAAACCACGTCCCAAAATCACCGATCTTGCTGGAATCGCACCGGATTTACTCGGTGGCGAGGATGCTCAGGAGTGGGTGACTCGTATGCGTCGTGGAAGCCTTGATTAAGGCAAGTAGTATCGACTCTAACTATTCGAGGTGCTGACTATTGCCATGCCGTATTCAATGGCTTCACGTGTTGAACTGAATGACGTCGAAGAGCAGCATGGCTTAGTCGTCGTCCTTGACGCTTTAGGGGTAAAAGGCATTCAGTTAAGGCGGAATCCGCAACAATTCATAGAGACATGGATGCGGATTATCTCTGTCCTACGTGGAACGGATAGCGTACTTGAACGGTTAGTGCACCAAGGGAATCTTCCTCCCGCCAACCGGAGTGTCATGTCGTTTTCTGATACGATCATCATCACAGTCACTGCCGAAAACGAAGAAGACACCTTTCGGCATGCGATTCAATACATCGTGAATACGTTTTGTTTTGCCCTGGTTCACGGTGTGATGTTGCGAGGAAGCATCGCCTTGGGTCAATTTTATAGTTCTGAGAACATGATTATCGGACCTGCAATGGATGATGCGATCCAATGGCACGATCAGCTAGATTGGATTGGCGTCGCAGCATCACCATCTACATCATCTAGGCTTGACTATCTGAAGTCTGATGGCAAGCAAGTTGATTCACTCTACGTAGATTATAGAGTTCCCATAAAACAAAAACCCGAAATCCGATTGTTGAAAGCTGTCAATTGGATTCCACTCTTGGAAGTAATCGACGCGATAGAAAACCAAAGTTTGAAATTACATTCAGGCGGGTTTACGACAACACGTGAACGAACAATGAAAGTTGTGAGAAGAGCATTTAGCCATTCTTCGATCCCGCCCATAGCCCATGAGAAATATGTCAAAACACTGGAGTTCGTCGAAGCGATGCTCGTTGAGACCATTGACGAAGGTGGTTCGACTTTTCCTGCTACTATCGAACCCCTAACTGACTAACTGTTAGGATATCTAAATGCTCCAACCGGACGAACGCGGTCGCTTCGGGCAGTTCGGCGGACGGTTCATCCCCGAAACGCTGATGCCCGCGATCATCGAACTCGAAGAAGCGCACCGACACTACCAACAAGACCCCGATTTCCAAGCGGAACTCGACTATTACTTGAGAGAGTATGTCGGGCGACCTTCGCGCCTCTACTACGCCCGGCGACTGACGGAAGAACTCGGCGGCGCGAAAATCTACCTTAAACGCGAAGACCTGAACCACACGGGCGCGCACAAGATCAACAACGCCATCGGTCAGACGCTGCTCGCGCAGAAGATGGGCAAAAAGCGCGTCATCGCCGAGACGGGCGCAGGTCAGCACGGCGTCGCGACGGCGACCGCCTGCGCGATGTTCGGGCTCGAGTGCGAAGTCTTCATGGGCGAAAAGGACGTGGCGCGTCAGGCATTGAACGTCTTCAAGATGGAACTGCTCGGCGCGAAGGTAACGCCCGTCACCTCCGGTACGAAAACGCTCAAAGACGCGACGAACGAAGCGTTCCGCGCGTGGGTGACGCACGTTCGCTCAACGCACTACGTGATCGGCTCCGTCGTCGGCGCGCACCCGTTCCCGATGATCGTCCGCGATTTTCAGGCGGTGATCGGTCGAGAGGCGCGGGCGCAGATTCTGGAGATGGAAGGTCGTCTGCCGGACGTATTGCTCGCGTGCGTCGGCGGCGGCAGTAACGCGACGGGGCTGTTCGCCCCCTTCTACAACGACAAAGATGTGCACATGATCGGTGTCGAGGCGGCGGGCGAAGGGCTCGACACGAAATACCACGCCTCGCCGCTGACATCGGGGACGGTCGGCGTCTTTCACGGCGCGCGGTGCTATCTGCTGCAAGAACAGGACGGTCAGATCACCGAAGCGCACTCGATTTCGGCGGGGTTGGACTATCCCGGCGTCGGACCCGAACTCTCGTACTACAAGGATATCGGGCGCGCCGAGTTCGTCGGCATCACCGACAAAGAAGCGATTGAAGGCTGCAAGATGCTGTCGCGCGCGGAGGGGATCATCCCCGCCTTGGAGTCGTCGCACGCGCTCGCCCATCTGCCAAAGATGATGGAACGGTACGGGCGAGACAAGATCATCATCGTGAACCTGTCCGGTCGCGGCGACAAGGACTCCACGATTATCGCTCAGGCGTTGGGGGTGAATCTGTGAGCGCATCGAACCGCATCGACGCGGCGTTGGGCAAGTTGAAGGCGGACGGGACGCGGGCGTTCATCCCGTACATCGCGGCGGGCGACCCGTCGTTGAGCGTGACGGAAGAACTTGTGCTGGCGTTCGACGCCGCCGGAGCCGACGTGGTGGAGCTCGGCATCCCGTTTTCCGATCCCATCGCCGACGGACCGAGCATCCAGCGTGCGACGGAACGCGCACTCGCCGCCGGAGTAACGGTCGACGGCATTTTTCGCATGGTAGAGCGTATTCGACGGTCGTCCGACATCCCTATCGCCTTCATGACCTACTACAACCCGATTTTCTACTTCGGGGTCGCCGAATTCTGCGCGACCTGCAAACAGATCGGAATCGACGGGTTGATCGTTCCCGACCTAACCCCCGAAGACGCCGACGAACTGATTCCTGCGGCGCGGGAGCACGACCTCGCGGCGATCTTCATGGTCGCCCCGACAAGCACGGACGACCGGATGAAAATGATCGCCGAGTTGTCGACAGGGTTCATCTACGGCGTCTCGCTGACAGGCGTCACGGGGGCGCGGGATACAATCTCCATCGATCTCACCCCAATGCTCGACAAGTTGCGCGGCTACACCAACAAACCGGTCTGTGTCGGCTTCGGAGTCGGCAACGCGCAACAGGCGCGCGATGTCGCGGCGCGCTGCGCCGGGGTGATCGTCGGAAGCGCCATTGTCAACACGATTGAGGCGAACTTGAAGACGCCTGAGAAGATCGTCCCCGCGACAAAGGCGTTTGTCGAGGAACTCGTCGCTGCCGTGCGGTCTGTGTAGATCGCGTCGCGTATGTCCTTCGTTTATTGTACGTGGCGTCATTATTTGGCGTACTGAGGAGCAGACCGATGAAACGACGATGGCTCGTCGCGTGGTTGCCGTTATTGGCCGCAACGATGTGGCTGTACGGGTGCGATGAGGACGGCTTCTCCGACGGAGACTACGACCGCAACGCCATTCTTGTCGATCAGACGACCAAGATATCGGCGGGGCGACTATCGCGTGTGGACGTTCTCGCTACGGCGCAACGACCTCCTGAGCGGCGAGATCGACGCGGACGACGACGTAAACATCTGGTTGATCGGCGGGGAACGCGAGTTCAACGCTTTCAAGAGTGGCAACGAGTTTCTGACCGTCGGCGAAGGTTCGGGGACGCGCGTCAAAAAGTTCAACTTTTCGTTCGGGGTGGATGTGTCCGACACGTACTACTTCGTCGTCAGTAACGAACACTCGATTCTGACACCCAAAACCGTGACGGTCTACGTCGCCGTTTCCGATGATGTTCTCTCAAGGTAAATGAGGCGCAAGTTTGATCTCACGCCACCCCAATGCGGCGCTGTTGTCGCGGTTCATCGTGAGTTGCGCCGTATTCGCGGTGACGCTGGCAGGATGCGATTCGACACCTCAGTTGGATCGCATCGAGCCGTCGTCGGGACCCGAAACGGGCGGGTTCACGCTCGAAGTTCACGGCAAACGGTTCCGCGACGACACGAGCGTTACCCTCAACGGCGCCGCGATGGCGGAGACGCAATCAGTCAACGGGAACCTTCTCCGCGTCGCGATGCCGACGCGCGCGCCGGGAGAGGTCGTCATCGGCGTCCTGAACCCACCCGACAAGCCCTCCGCCGCGACCGCGACGTTCGCCTACGTCGACGCGACGCCTCCCGCGCTCATCGGGATGGAACCCGCCGGAACGCTGCCCCGCGACGCGACAGTCCGACGCATTCGCGCAACGTTCTCGGAGTCGCTTGAATCGGGCGAGTTCTTGCTTTCCGACGACGCGCAGCAGTCCTATCAAGGAGCGATCTCCATCGACGGCGTCGTGTTGGTCTTCACGCCGGACTCGCCGCTGCCGAACGGTCGTTCCTACATCATCGAACTCCGCGAGATGTCCGACGCGCATGGAAATGTTGCGGAACCCTTCAAAGTGCGGTTTTCTATCGCCGAGTAACGCCGCTTCGTCCGCGCGCATCATTATTCTGAGGACTCATCATGCCGATTGAACGCCCTTTTCGAGTCAGCGAGCCGATTGTCCAAGTCTCCCTTGACCTCACTTCCATCCGCGACTCGATAGAGTTTGCGGAGATCGCCGTCGCCGCCGGAGTCGATTGGCTGGAGGCGGGCACGCCGCTTGTGATGGCGGAAGGCGCTCGCGCCGTCACGGAACTGCGCGACGCCTTCCCCCATAACCCCATTGTTGCGGACGTAAAGATCATGGACGGCGGCTATCTCGAAACGGAAATGATGGCTCAAGCGGGCGCGAGTTGGGTCGTCGTCATGGGCGTCGCGCATCCGGCGACGGTGCGGGCGGTTGTCGCGGCGGGCAAGAAGTACGGCGTCGGGGTGATGGCGGACGTGATGGCGGCTCCCGACACAACTGCGTGCGCCGTCGAGATGGAACGACTCGGCG
>JAQBWJ010000276.1 GCA_027625215.1 Candidatus Poribacteria bacterium | reverse complement strand
GCTGTCTCAACTTCCGAATCTCAAAATGATGGCGACCCGCTCGACGGGGTTCGATCATATCGACTTGGAACACTGTCGCCAACGCGGGATCGTCGTGAGCAACGTGCCGTCGTACGGCGACCGAACCGTTGCGGAGCACGTCTTCGCGCTGCTGTTGGGCATCAGCCGGAACCTTGTGGAGGCGGTGAATCGGACGCGACGCGACGATTTTTCACAACAAGGGCTTCAGGGCTTCGACCTGTTCGGCAAGACCATCGGCGTTGTGGGAACGGGGAAAATCGGGAGTTGTGTCGTTGAAATTGCGCGCGGATTTGGGATGAACGTCCTCGCATTCGACGTGAAGCCGAACGCGGCGCTGGCGGAACGGGTCGGGTTCCAGTACGTGCCGATGGACGAACTGTTGAGCCGTTCCGACATCGTGACGCTGCACGTCCCGCTCAATCGCCACACGCACCATTTGATCGGCGACGAGGCGTTCGGCAAGATGAAACGCGGCGTGGTGGTCATCAATACGGCGCGGGGCTCGGTCATCGACATACAAGCGTTGATGTCCGCGTTGGCGACGGGCAAGGTGCGCGCCGTCGGGTTGGACGTGCTGCCTAACGAGCCCGCCATCACTGAAGAAGCGCAACTACTCAAACTCGGCGGACGAGAACGCCGGGAACTGGAAAACCTGCTGGCGGGTCATATCCTGTTGCATCAGCGAAACGCGCTGATTTCGCCGCACAGCGCTTTCAACACGCGGGAAGCGGTCGGTCGGTTGCTGGCGACGACGGTCGAGAACATTCAGGCGTTTCTCAACGGCGATCCGCAAAACGTCGTGACTTGAACTCGATCACTAAAGAGGGGGAACGCAATAATCCGCGTTCCCCCTCTTTTATTTGTCCATTCGTTGAACGCTTAGGCGATCACGAACTGGTCGTTCTGGATGAAGACCGTCTTGCCGGTGTCCATCGAACGGGTCGCCGCGACCATCATCTTCTGCGTCTCCAACGCATCCGTGTACGGCGCGAGAATCTTGGAGCGGTCGCCGCTTTTCACCGCGTCGATGAAGATACGGTCTTCGAGTTGATACGGGTTCACGGTGCTTTCGATCTCAACCTTCTCGTCGCGTCCGGTCACGAAGACCGCCTTGCCCTGCGTGATATCCGCCGCGAGGTTGCGCCCGAAGATTTCGATCTTGACGCGCCCCCAACCCGCGAAGCAGCAGCCCGACTGAATGTTCGCAATCGTGCCGTTGTCGTAGGTGACGTTCACGAAACTGAGGTCTTCGATGTCGTAGTTGTCGATGTCGGTCATGCAGCCCTTCGCCGCCGCCGCGTGGACGCTCACCGCGTTGCCGCGCAGCAGGAAGCGCGACACATCGAAGACGTGCGTCGTCTGTTCGACGTGCTGACCGCCGGACTGTTTTCGGACGCGCCACCAAGGGGTTCCGGGCATCCCGCCCATCCAGTAGCCGCACGCGCCGAGCACTTTGTAATCGAGCAGTTTTTCGCGCGCCGCTTGAACGGCGTCGCTGTAACGCCAGTTGTAGCCGACGCTCGTCAGCGCATCCGCCTTGACCACCGCGTCGCGGACTTTCAGGGCGATGTCGATATCCGCGTCAATCGGCTTTTCGATGAACAGGGGGATGCCCTTTTCGATGCCCGCCAGTTCCGGCTCGCCGTGCGCGAACGGAGGCACGCAGACGTACACGGCGTCGAGGTCTTCCTTCTCGTACATCTCCTCGAAACTGGTGTACGGCGCGCCGCCGAACTCTTTCGCCCGGGCTTCGGCGCGGTCTTTCGATACGTCGCACATCGCGGCGAACTCCACGTCGTCAAAGCCCTTTAAGTTGCCGATATGGTTTCCGGCGATCCCGCCCGTGCCGATAAATCCGACTCGTACTTTCTCTACCATCGCTCTGATGCTCCTTTGGGAAGCGACTTCTTGTCCGGTCATGTCTTCGGCGTCGCGTTGAAAAAGAGTGACGCGAGGGCGATTGTAACGAACCTGCGCCGGAAAGGAAACGTCCGATAGCGCGTTTCTCAACGGAAGCCGGGCTTCTCACCGCGGCGTTGCATGTGCGACAATCGGGGATCAAGGACGGACGCATGGTGGAGGCGACGACATGAACAACGAGCGCATCTACAACTTCACGGGCGGGATGCCAGATCCCGACACCTTCCCGACGCAAGGGCTGATCGACGCGACGGCGAGGGCGTTGACGCGGCTCGGCGGACACCGCATGGTGCAGTATCCCGGCGACAAAGGGGCGATGGAACTGCGCCAAGTTGCCGCGAAACGGTTCGAGGAGGCGTACGGCGTCGAAATCGACCCCAACGACGTGGCGATCACGAACGGATCGATGCAGGCGCTCGACCTGATCTTCCGCGCGTTCGCCGAGTCGGGCGACACCGTTTTCACCGAACACCTCACCTACATGGGCACGCTCGGCATTCTGCGGCATCGGCGGTCGAATCTGGTCGGCATTCCCGTCGATGAGGACGGGCTGGACACGGACGCGCTCGAATCGCTCCTGCGTCGCCATTCGCCGACGATACTCAACATCGTCCCCGTCAACCAGAACCCGACGGGGCGCAACCTCTCCGAATCGCGCAAACAGCGGTTGTTGGAACTGTCGAACGCCCGCGACCTGCTCATTCTTGAAGACGAATGTTATGCGGACATCCACTTCGGCGCGCCTCCTCCGAAGCCGCTCTATGGACGCGCCAACGCGGGAAATGTGATCTACGTCGGCACGTTCTCGAAGATCGTCGCGCCGGGTCTGCGGTTGGGTTATGTGATCGCGCCGTCGCGACTGATGACCCGCATCCTCGCCGAACGATGGGACAACGGCACGAGCGCCTTTGCGAGCGTCATCCTCGCGGAATACCTGAACGACCACCTCTGGGAGCATGTCAAAAAACTGACGGAATCCGTCCGCGCGAAACGGGACACGCTCACCGCTGCGTTAGAAAAGCATGGTAAGCCTGATGTCCAAGAATTGCATGGAATTACTACTATTCAATACCTGCATGCATTGCAAGACAATGGCTGGGTGGACGAGGTTGGTAAGAATCATGCAAATGTTCTAATATGGCTGATTCTAGCGTTCGACAAACGGAACATGGTTGGATCCGATCAGGAGGTTGAGGTTCCAGCCCATGAACTTCACGCTCCAACTGGTGCCGGGCTGTACGGGGACAAGAAATCAAAAGGATCCCTTAGAACTTTGGCGGAAGCAGGCTTGATACTGTATGAACCCGGAAACGCAAAAGGCAAACATGGGACGTCAGCGCGTTACCAAATCAGTTGGCGCTCGATATTAAGTGGGATCAACTGTAACACTACGAACGACTCCCTTTTCCAGTGCAATCCGCCCGACGGCGGCATGTTTTCATGGGTGAAAATCCCCGACGACACGAACATGCAAACGCTCATGGCGACACTTCAACGCCGCAACGTCATCTGTACTCCGGGACGCGCCTTCGACGTGCGCGACCGCGACATCCCGTACGTGCGCTTCTCGTTCGGCTACCCGACGCACGACGAAATCGACGAAGGCATCGCCATCTTTGCGGACGCCGTGCGCCACGCGCGATAAACTTATCCCGACAGCATCATTGAACGACGTTAAGATGGGGGAGATGGATTTCCAAATGGCACAAGAGCATGATGGAACGACGTTCCGCGACTACACCCAAGCGCAACAGCGCGTCCGCGATTTCTACCGGGAGAATCACGCGAAACAGACGCTCGAATTTGTGTTGGAGAAGAAAGAGCAATACCTGTCGCTGAACCGCAAGACGATGGGCATTTGGGAAGCGATGGAGGCGCTAAACGTCCTCGTGGACGAGAGCGACCCCGACACGGAACTCTCGCAGGTGGAACACAACCTCCAGACCGCCGAAGCCTGCCGCCGGGACAATCGCCCCGACTGGTTCGTGCTGGCAGGGTTCATCCACGATCTCGGCAAGGTGTTGACGATGTTCGGCGAGCCCCAATGGGCGGTCGTCGGCGACACGTTCCCCGTCGGCTGCGCCTATTCCGACCGGATCGTCTACCCGGAGTTCTTCGAGAACAACCCCGACTCGACGCATCCCGTCTATTCAACAAAGTTCGGCATCTACGAGGAAGGTTGCGGACTCGACAACGTGCATCTCTCGTGGGGACACGACGAATACCTCTACCACGTATGCAAGGACTACCTGCCGACGGAGGCGCTCTACCCGATCCGCTACCACTCGTTCTATTCGGCGCACACGGGTCACGATTACGAATACTTGATGGACGACACGGACAAAGAGATGTTCTACTGGGTGCGCGAGTTCAACCAGTACGATCTCTACTCGAAAGCGGACGAGCCGCCGAAAGTCGATAAACTGCGTCCGTACTACGAAGAGTTGATCGGCAAGTACTTCCCCAAAGAGGTGCGGTGGTAAGCGAAGCCGCGTCATTCCGAGTGCGTCATCGTGTGTATGAGTGCGGTGATGTACTGAGTGATCTCGAAGGGGATGGCGCACAGAGGAGAGGGTTTCTTTGTCACGAGGCTGTTACCATCAAAGCAACGAGAAGAATCCCGGCTTACAACCACCAAGCGCCGGGATTCTTTCTGTACGACGCGATTCAGAGCTCTACGTATATCTCGCCGTTGATGACGGTGAGCGGGAAGGTCGGTAGCGTCAGGGACGGGTCGGTGAGACATTCCCCCGTGTCAATCCGCATCTCGTAGCCGTGTTCCCAACAGGTGATGATCTTGCCGTCGCAGGACGCGCGGTCGAGTTCGATCTCCTCGTGCG
>JAQBWJ010000275.1 GCA_027625215.1 Candidatus Poribacteria bacterium | reverse complement strand
ACGACGGTGCGCGCCATTCTCGCGCTGTTTCGCAAGTTGAAGAAGGAGGTTGCCCTGTGCGCCCCAACGGGTCGCGCCGCGAAGCGCATGACGGAGGTGACGGGCGTCGAGGCGAAGACGATCCACCGCCTGCTCGCCTATTCGCCCCAAGACAACGCCTTCTTCCACAACCAAGACCGCCCGTTGGACTGCGACGTATTGATCGTCGATGAAGTGTCGATGGTGGACGTGTCGCTGATGTACTACCTGCTTAGAGCGCTTCCTGTCGGGGCGCACGTCGTCTTTGTGGGGGATGAGGACCAGTTGCCGTCGGTTGGCGCGGGGAACGTGTTGAAGGACGTGCTCGCGTCTGAGGCGATTGCCATCGTGCGGCTGACCGAGATTTTCCGCCAAGCCCAAAACAGCCTCATCGTGACAAACGCCCACCGAATCAATCAAGGGCATATGCCAACGTTCAACGGCGATGCCGACCGCGATTGTTACTTCGTGACGGCGGACTCGACGGAGGAGATCGAGGCGCAAGTCCTCTCGCTCGTGTCGGAGCGATTGCCGAAGCATTACGGGGTCAACCCGTTCGACGACGTGCAGGTGATCTCGCCGATGCGGAAAGCCTCGCTGGGCGCGGACCGACTGAACGGGCTCCTCCAGACCGCGCTGAACCCCGACGGCGACACGCTGCGGCTCGGCGACCGCTCGTTCCGCGTCGGCGACAAAGTAATGCAACTGACGAACAACTACGACAAAGACGTGTTCAACGGCGATATCGGACGGGTGATCGGGGTGAGTCGGGCGGAAGGCGCGGCGTTGGTCGAGTACGGCGACAAGTCGGTGCTCTACGAAACGTCCGACCTGTCGGAACTCTCGCACGCCTACTGCATCACGGTGCACAAGTCGCAGGGCAGCGAGTACCCCGTCGTCGTGCTGCTGCTTCATACGCAACATTACATGCTGTTGCAGCGAAACCTGCTCTACACCGCGCTGACGAGGGCGAAGCGGTTGGTGGTCATTGTCGGGTCGTCGCGGGCGTTGCAGATCGCCGTCGAGAACAACCGCGTCCGACTACGCCACACCGCCCTCGCGGAGCGGTTGGGGGATACGGAGCCGTTTCGCGCCGGGTTGAAGATGTCGCTTCCCGAATCGGGTATCGGCACGGTAAAGGAGGACGAGGTACCGTACGACGACCCTCCCACCGACGCGCCTGTTCAGGAAGCCTCTTGACCCGGTAGGATAACCTTCTCGCCGCATGTAATCCAGAATCTCGAGGTAGAGATTGTGTACTCGGTCCGCCATTTCGGGGAATGTTCGGTCATCAATTCGTTCGGTCGGAAACGACCCGGTGTAATCGCAGACGCATCGGGAACGATACAGTTGCCATATGGCGTTTCCCAACAGGCGCAGCGTCAAGTCGGGATGGTGATTCAGCCAATTATACATTTCGGTGTGACCCGGGACATCGCGCAGGTTTCGCCAACGCGAGGGACGGTGGTCCTGATGTTGACGGATCCACTCCCAGGTTGTGCCGAAAACTGCGTAGTACCGTCTGCTGATGGCAGATCGTAACAGGGCTTCGGCGTCATGCGACGATACGCCGTCGCGTCGACTCTCACGAATCAGCGCCGATGAGACGGCGTCGAAGTGTATCCATTGGAATGATGACATTGACAACTCAACGCAACGTCAAGAAAAAGACGTGACCATCCGCCAAATCGAGCCCGTTTTCATATACCCAATTCGCTCTGAAGTGGTCGAACCGATCCCGCAACGATTCGTTTCGATACCCGCCCTGATCTTCGCAGTCGATGGCGATCAATATCTCGTCTCCATCTTCCTCGATCATGGGAACGACCCTCAGCGATAGTTCTCGTGGATGGAATCGACGTTCCACTTCATCTCGTGTTTTGAGCAGAAAGGCGCGAAACTCTTCATCTTTGACGAGCAGCGCCCGCAACGGATCTGCGTCCCTTCCCGAGACGGAGAACCGCCCCAACACCTGATCGGCGGCTTCCACATCCGCCGGATCAATGTCGGCGATGTCGCTCGTTTTCGACAACACGGTCATGGCGCGTTCCCCAGATTCTTCCTGAAACGTCCGTCTCCATCCTTACCATGATACGGCACGTTGGCGGTTCGCTGCCAACGGCTTGTCAGACGGAATGACCCACCGCCGCCAGCACCGCCTTCAACCCGTCTGCCGACGCTTTGAACCGTTCCGCGCCCGTCGCGCCGAACTCTTCTTTAAGGTGAGGTTCCAACGACAAATACCCGTCGAAACCCCGCGCGAAGGCGTCTTTCAGGATGCGCGCCACGTCGCCGTCGCCCTGCCCGGCGGGGACTATTTTCTTCGGGTTGCGCGTCATGTCTTTGATGTGGAAGTAGGTGAGGTGGTCGCGCAGGAGTTCCCAACAATGCCACACGTCTTCGCCGTCGTTGACGAAGTTGGCGAAGTCGAAGATGCAGCCGAACGACGCGCTGTCGAGGCTCGTCACGAGGTCGAGGCAGCGTTGCCCGGTGTCGCCGTAGATGCCCGACTCGTTCTCGTGGGCGAGTACCACGTCGGTCTTCTCGGCTTCGGCAGTCAGTTGCCCCAACCAGTCGAGGATTTGGGCGCGGTGATCTGCGGCGCTCTCGCCTTTTGGGACGTAGTACGAGAACAGGCGGATGAACGGCGCGTCCAGCACGCTCGCGTATTCGAGGGCGATCTTCACCCCGTCCAACTGGTCTTGAAAGTTGCCGTCCAGCGGGAACTTGCCCAACGGCGATCCGATGGACGAGAAGCCAATATCCTCCGCATCCGCCGCGTGACGGATATCGCGCACTTCGAGCGGCGTCAGTTTCAGGACGTTCTTGCCCCACACGCCGCGCAGTTCGATGTGATCGACGCCGTTCGCCTTGAGCGTCGCCAACTGTTCATCTAAGTCTTTTGAGATTTCGTCCGCAAACGCGCTTAGTTTCGCCATTGGAATCATCGCCTTAAGGTCAAATGCTCGTGCTGATTAAAGGTGACGGTACATCGAGCGACAGAATAACGCGGATCGAATCGCGGCGTCACCCGTCAAACGGGGTCTATCTTTTATCAGCGGATCGTCGGGGGGTAGTCGAACGCTCCCTTCGTCGTTCCAACCGACAGTTGCGCCCTGTTCGCCGGAGGGTCTAACATGGTTGAAACTGTACGGGATGATGAGTTGAACGATCACACACCAACGCCAAGCCCACCGGAGAACGTGCGTGTCGGCGAGTGAACGGGTCACGCGAGTATTCGACGCGATACGGCAAGCCTCCGGGCACGAGTGCGCCGTGCGGATCGTGAGCGACATCGACGGGGACGACGCGCAGGCGGCGGCGCAGGCGTCCACGAACTCGGTGCTGATTACCCGACGCATGGCGGAAGAACTCACCGACGACGAACTCGCGTGGATTTTCGCCCACGAGATCGCCCATCTCGCCGACGGACACCCCACGAAGCGGGTCAAAAAAGTGGAATCGCTGTTCGGCGACGCGCTCTCCGCGCTGGTGGAGACGGACCGCAAACTGCGCGGTTCAGGCAAAAACCCGGTACAACGCGGCGTGTCGATGGTGGTTGGCGCGGGCGTCAGGAGCGTCGGCGCGTTTCTCGACGCGCAGAAGTTGTCGCGCGAGCAGGAGTTTCGGGCGGACGCGCAGGCGACCGTCTGGACGCGCGAAGCGGGGTACAACCCGACCGCAGGGATCGAAGCATTGCGGAAACTGCACGGGGGAACGTTGCCGTCGTCGTCCTTCTTTTCCACCATCGCCTCGACGCACCCCGACCCGTCCCGCCGAGCGACGCGCATCACGGATGCCGGAACGGATGATGTGGACGTATCGAAAGCCGAGATCACCGAGTTCCGAACGCGGCTGTTGGCGATGACAACCGTACTGGATGCGCCGCAAGCCGTCGCGGTGAAGCAACGGCTGTCGAAGCTGACGCGACGACAGATCGTCCAACTGCTGGCGATCATCGGCGGCGACGGGATCGACAAAATACTGACGTTTCTCAAAGACGACGCGAACCGAGACAAGACGCTCGACGCCTTCGAGAAGGAAAGCGGCTCCACGATACTGCTTGATCTGGCGGACGAGTTTCAGCGGCGGTTTGCTAAAAAGACGTAAGTTTCACGGCGCGAAGGGATCGGAGTACCGTTTATCGTAATGAGGATCACGCTAAAACATTATCAAGAGTTGCTCGTCACCTACCTTCGACCACAATGGCACAAGGCGGCGTTGCTCGGCGCACTATTGATTGCGAGTTCCGGGTTTCAGTTAGCCGTCCCGCAGATCGTCCGCAACTTCATCGACGCGGCGCGCGAAGGCGGCACGGTCGAGCAGTTGACTATCGCCGCCGTCGGGTTTCTCATCGTCGGGATTCTCAACCAAATCCTGAACATCGGGGCGACCTATTTCAGCCAAGACGTGGGCTGGACGGCGACCAACGCGATGCGCTGCGACCTTGCCGAACACACCCTCTCCCTCGACATGGACTTCCACAACGACCGCACGCCCGGCGAGATGATTGAGCGGGTCGAAGGCGACGTGAACACGCTCGCGGAGTTTTTCGCGCGGTTCATCTTTCAAGTGCTCGGCTCGCTGTTGTTGCTGGTCGGCGTGCTCGTCATGATGTTTCGGGAGGACTGGCGGCTCGGGGTTGCGCTGGCGGGGTTTTCGGCGTTGGCGTTATTCGTGTTGGGGTTGGGGCGGAATATCGCCGTCCCGCACTTTCACGCGGAGCGGAAATCATACGCGGAACTGATCGGGTTCTTGGAAGAACGGCTCGCC
>JAQBWJ010000274.1 GCA_027625215.1 Candidatus Poribacteria bacterium | reverse complement strand
ACAAGATCGGCGGCGGGATCAGCCGTCGGAAACGAGACGGCGAGGGTGGGAGCGGTCGGATCGGAGATATCCGCCGACTCAACGCCGACGCTCGACGCGACGTACGCGACGCTCCCGCCGACGGCGACGGCTCTCGCGCCACCTCGCGTCGGGATGACGCCGACCGTCCTCACGCGGGCGAGGTTCAACGCCTCCGCAATGACGACCCCGCCGTTTTCCGTCGAGACGAACGCGAATCCGCCCGCCACATCGACGCCCCTGCCGAACCCGCCCATCGAAACGCGCGACGTGAAGACGGGACTCGTCGGGAGCGCGACGTTGGCGACGGCGATCCCCCCGTACCCGTCGGCGATGTAGACCCAATCGCCCTCCGTTGCCAGCGCGTATGCCTCGCCGCGCGTCGGGAGGTGGGCGAGCGTCTTTGGGCTCGCGGGAACGGACACGTCGATCAACCCGATGCCCGCCTCGCGCTCCGCGACGATGAGGACGTTCTCGCGGCGTTGAATCGCCATCGGGCTGGACGCCGTTGAGAAATCGACCCCCACGACGATATCGTTCAGGTTGTTGAGGTTGAGCGAGACCAATCGCCCCGCGCCGCCCCAGACGAGTCCCCGATGAACGAACAACGCCTGTATCGGCGCGTTTGCCTGACCAAGCGCCGGGAAATTCGGCAGATTCGAGATGTCGAAGATGCGGAAGCCGTTCGCGCGGTCCGTGACGTAGAGACGGTCGCCGTCCGCAAGCAGATCGAGCCCGCCTCCCGCGAAAACGGAGGTCACGAATTGAGGGTTCTCAGGGTCGGCGATGTTGTAGAGTCGCAGTCCCGAATCGCCGTTCAGGATGAACAGCCAGTCGCCCCGACGCGCGAGTTTCGTCGCGTTGCCGCCCGTTCGGAAGGAGCTCATGACGGCGTTGTTGCGCGGGTTGAGGAGCATCACGCCGCCGTCGCCCTGCGCGACGATCACGAGGTCGGTGTCGGCGAGGATGCCGGACGAAACCCCCTCCGTCGGGAACGCCTTGACGAAACGCAGTTCTGCGCTGTTGGTGCGGTCGAAGCGGAGGAGCCCCCAGCCGGTCGTCACCCAAAGATCGTTGTTGGAGAGCGCGATGCCGCCCGTCGTCGCGCCGAAGGGGAGGTCGCCGAGCGGTTGCCACGCGGCGTTGCCTCGCCGAGCGGTTGGAAGCAGGTCGTTGACGCGCATCGGCGTCGTTGTTGGGTCGATGGCGTCGCGCGCGGCGGGGAGCAGCGACCCATTGTTGCCGTTCGTCGCCGTCGCGGAGACGGAGAGCGTTTGGTCGACGGACGAGTTGAGGACGAGGGTGATCGACTCGCCCGCCGCAAGGTCGTTGAGCGACTGCTGAGCGACGCCGTTCGTGACGCGCATCGTCTGGTACGTCCGCCGTGAGGGTCGCCAGACGTTCACTCGAAACGAATCCGCGTGCTCCCCGTTCACCGAGACCGAGAGGGACGCGCCGGGAAAGTTGGAGAGTTCGACATAACGCGCGCCCCACTGACCGACCTGCGTCTGCGTCGAGACGGGGTACGCCTGTCGCCGGATAACCTGCGACGCGGGCACTTTGTTCGTCGCCGCGAGGTTTTGATAGCCGCCGCGAGCCGTCAACGCGCGGTTGTTCAGCAGGTTTGCCAGACTCCACTGTGCGAGCGCGTCCTCAAAGCGGATCGCGTTGCCCGCTTTTGTCAGCGCGTCGTCAATCGCCTCGATGCCCCGATACGGCGACCGACTCAACGCCTCCGCGAACGCCCGTCCACCGTACTGATCGTGCAGGTAGAGCAGCAACAGGAAACTCCCGCCGTACCACGTTTCAAGCGAGTTTTCGGCGATGAGCGACCGAGACGGGTTCGACAAGTACCCTTCGTTGAAACTCTGGTGGAGGTTGCCGTAGATCGCCCATTCGGCGAACGTGCCTCTGCCCTCCTCCAGCCAACGCTCATCGACGCGCCCGCCGCGCTGATACCAGTTCAGCAGGTGGTTGAACTCGTGGGCGACGAGGTTGATGAAGCGGAACCACTCGTAGTCGCGGACGGCAAATACGTCGAGGTAGAGCATCTCGCGGACGTTGCTGATGGGCGCGTCGGGGCGCGTATCGACTTGCGAGACATAGCCGCCGAAGCCCGCCGCCGACTCGTTCGCTTCCACGTCATGCAGCAGGATGACGACGCGGTAGTCTCCGTCGATGCCGGGCAGCCACTCGCTGCCGAACCACGCGCGGTTCTGCGGGTAGATCACCGTGTCGAACTCGCGGGCAAGGTCGCGGAGTTTCGCGTCCGACGCGACGCTCAGGTAGCGGTTATCGACCCAAAACGCGGCGTGTTCGCTGACGAGCCTCAGCGTGGCGAGCGAGCGACCGTCGGGGATGTGGGTGAAAAACGTCCGCTGATCGCCGACGAACGACGGCGGCGCAGGCGCAACCGGAGCCGACAGCGTCCTCGCGGCTTGCAGACCGACGGGCAGCGAAGGCAGAAACGGCACGCCGCAGTCCGACTGTCCGACGGCGACGGTCGGTATCCACGCGCAGACGGTCAGCAAAAGTAACAGCGTTCGCCGATGTCGCATCGTCGCTCCCGGCGTGGTTCGCGCGTCGGTTATTCGGACTTCGTCGCGTCGATCATCGTCTCGTTGTATGTGACCACGACGGGCGGATAATGTCCGACGATCTCGTAAATCTTCACCGTGCGGTTCGGTTCCGGCGGAAACGCGGTCATGAACGTTTCGAGGTCGTCCATCGTGTCGAACTGATAGAATCCGCCGAACTCGTTCTTCTCGAAGTTGGCGAGGAAATGCTTGCCGCGAAACCCGTCGAGCGCCGCCGCGTCGTACTTCTTCGTCAACGCCGCGACGCCTTTTGCGGCGTACTCGCGCGTCCACGTCTCGTCCGGTTGGAACGAGGTGACGAGCGCGTAACGCGGCGGCGATTTGCGCGCGTCCATCACCAACGCCGCGCCGGATGACACGCCTAATCCGACCATCAACCCGAACAGCATCCCCGCAACGAAGCGACGCGACATGAGTTCAACCCTCCAATTGTGCCAGCGAACTCCACCCGATACCGCCCGAGTCTATCACATTCACCCATCGATTCGGATTTGCGCCTGTCACGAACGCAGAAATTGTACGTGATTTTCACCCTTGACGCGAAAAGTGCATCCACAGTATCTGTAAGGGTGGAAGCACTGCGTATTCAGCGCGGCGCCTTTCAAAATTCACCGGCGCGGCGGGAAATGGCATTCTCTCGCTGAACGGGGAAATACGAAAGGAGGCATGTCTATATGATTGCCAAACAAGGGGGTGTTTCCCGCTAACGCGGAAACGCCCTGGCGGGAAACACCCCCGACCAAAAGAGGCGCGATGCACAATTTTTGATTGTTCCTCGCGCCTCTCCCAAATTAAACTATCACCTGTGGGACACACTGGACCTTTTGGGAGGTTCAGCCACAAAAAACGCAAGGAGGGCGAAACGACAATGAAACTCGAAACGTACGACCGCTTCGCCATTCACCACACCCGTTAGGTTTCGGACTCTAGGAAGGAGTCACGTCAATGGTTCGTTGGACCTGCACCACTCAGACATTGCTGGCGTTTTGCCGACAAGATGCCGTAGGCATCGGCAATACAGGGAGTGTCGCTCCCGTTCTCGGCTGAGACTTGACCGTACCGATTCCGCTCCGTCACACGCTGCGCGGCGCGGTGATAACCTGAGGGTTATTCCGTCTGCCCGGCGTTGCGAAGACATTCTCCAGACTCGCGTTCGGACGCACGCCCATCGAACGTCCTTTCTGGTGTCGGACAGGTACTTTGTCGTCTCATCCGCAACGGATGCGAGACGCCGCGACTTCAAGGGCTCGAACGCATGTTCGCCGCCCGAAGCCGCCAACCTGTATTCACCCCGACGCTACTGGGACATCTGATTACCACCAAATTCTCCAGCAACTCGTAACTGTCTGATCTGAAATAAGAGATTGACGCATCTCCTTTGCGGGGGATGATGCCGCGTTTGGACGCGGTTGGGTGTGCCGTTGAGTGATCGACTTGTAAGGAGTCAGGATGTCTTCGGCGAATCCCGATTTTTGGGAGATACCCGTTGCGCCCCACAAGATGGACGCCTTTGCGTCCGGTCGCGCCTTGTGGAAGCCGGAGCGATGCAAGACGCCCTCGCCGCACCTCGAACAGAGGCGACGAGCCGTCAAAACGCTCCGAGAGATCGTTGCGACAAAACTAACCCCGCGCCAACGCGCGTGCGTGCACCTGTACTTTTTTGAGGGGCTGACGCAGCAGGAAGTCGCCGAACGTCTCGGCATTTCGCGCCGCGTCGTCAGTCAACATCTGTTCGGGATTGTGCGCGACGGGCGACGAGTCGGCGGCGCGCTGAAACGGATGCGTAAGATGTGCAAACGTTTGGGCGTCGCCGTCTAACACCATGAAAGGGGCTTCGAACAATGGCCAAGCCAAGACACGACCGATGACGGGCGCGAGAACCTCCGTCATTCACGAACACCATCACACCGCCTTCGACTTCCGCCGTCTGTCCACAAAGCGACACACGGCGGAAGCGAGGGCGGGTCTACCGGAGACGCGCGTATTTTGAACGATATTTCGAGTGTCCGCGCGGGTGAACGGCGCGGCTTGGTCATGCGGAAAACGTTGGGGCATTACACCGTTCAGGTCGAGGACAAAACGGTGTTGTGCGAGATTTCGTCGCTGCTTCGGCGGGAACTGATCTACCCGATCTCGAAGTCGCTGCGACCCATTGTCGTGGCGACGCGCGACATTCGGCAGG
>JAQBWJ010000273.1 GCA_027625215.1 Candidatus Poribacteria bacterium | reverse complement strand
CGGGCTAGAGATTCTTCGGCACGGAGCCTCAGAATGACACGGTTAGTACCTCTGTGAAAGATGCAACAACTTGTGCGGTCATGCGCTCACAATGACATGGAGCGCGTTACGACCGGAGTTCCGCCCCGAACCGTTCCGTTAGCGCCGCGAGGATGTGTTGCTGTTTCTGATCGACTTCCGTGTCGGTCAGCGTTCGCTCGAACGACCGATATTCCAGCGCGAACGCAAGGCTCTTCTTTCCGTGCGCGATCCGGTCGCCTAGGTACACGTCGAACAGGTAAACGCTGCCGAGCAGGTCGTCCGTCGCCGATTCGATCACGCGCTTCACGTCGCCCGCCGCGACGGACTCGTCCACCACGACCGCGATATCCCGCATGGAAGAGGGGAACGGCGGCAACGGTTCCATCCACTGCGTCGCGTTGACGAGTGATTCCAACCCACCAACGGGAACCTCGAACAGGTAGACGCGGTCGGCGATGTCGAAGTTCGCGCGCGCATCCGGGTGGACTTCGCCGAACGTCGCCAGCGCGCTTCCGTCGCGGGTGGCGATGGCGCATCGTCCCGGGTGAAACGTCGGGTGATCTCCGCGTTCTACCTGATAGTCCGTGATCCGCAACTCCTCGAACAGCCGTTCGACAATACCCTTCACGTCGTAGAAATCAGGCGCGCGCTCGGCAGACGACCAATGCTTCGGCGTCGCTCCGCACAGCACGCCCGCCAACACCCATCGCTCGTCGGGAAGATCGTCGTTCGTCGGGATGAACACGCGCTGGAGTTCGTACAGCGCGACCCGTTCCACCTGATGATGACGGTTGTAGCGCACGTTCTCGATCAACGACGGCAGCAGCGAACGCCGCATCAACGACTGCTCCGACGAAAACGGGTTCGCCACGACGAGATGGTCGCGGAGTTCGTCGCCTTCGGGGATGCGGATTTTATCGAGCGCGGTTGGTCCATACCACGCATAGTTGCACGCCTCGAACAGCCCGCATTCGCGCATAACGTTCTCAATCCGGCGGCGCATCCCGACGGATGCGTCGATCTGCGGGACGGGGAACTCGCCGCGCGGCATCGTCGTCGGCATGTTGTCGAACCCGTAGACGCGGGCGATCTCTTCAACCAGGTCGATTTCGCGCTCAATGTCGGGGCGGAACGTCGGGACAGTGACGCGCAACGGCTCATCCTGTTCTACCCCAAACCCAAGCCCCGTCAGGATCGACGCCATCCGTTCGGCGGTGACGTTCGTGCCGAGCAGATCGTTCGTTCGATCCGTCCGCAGCGTCAGGTTGAGTGGTTGAATCGGCTCCGGGTACACGTCGATGATCCCTTTGCAGACCTCTCCGCCCGCGACTTCGGCGATCAGTTGCGTTGTTCGCTCCAACGCGAGCAGCACGCCGTTCGGGTCGGCGCCGCGCTCGAAGCGGTAGGACGCCTCCGTTTGCAGCCCCATCGCCTTCGACGTGCGGCGGATGCTGATCGGGTTGAAGTAGGCGCTTTCGATGAGGATGTTCGTCGTTGTCTCGCTCACTTCGGAGTTGCCGCCGCCCATCACCCCTGCCAAGGCGACAGATCGCGCCGCGTCCGCGATGACAAGCGTTTCGGAGGTGAGGCTCCGAGTCGAGCCATCGAGCGTCTCCATCGACTCGCCGGACTCCGCGCGTCGCACGACGATACGGTTCTCTCCGAGAAGGTCGTAATCGAAGGCGTGGAGCGGGTGCCCCAACTCCATCAGCACGAAGTTCGTCACGTCCACGACGTTGTTGATGGGTCGCAGTCCGACGGACACAAGGCGGTTCTGCAACCACGACGGAGACGGCTTGATCGTCACGCCCTTGATGACCCGCGCCGCATAGCGTGGGCACAGGGGAGCCGCGTCGATTTTGATTGAGGTGACCGACTCAATCGGCGTCTCGCCCTCATGAATCGTCGGCGACGGGACGCGCAACTCGACATTGAGCAACGTCGCCAACTCGCGCGCAATCCCAATGATGCTGAGACAGTCGGGGCGGTTCGGCGTGATGCTGAGTTCCATCGCCGTATCGTTCAATCCCATCGCCTCAACGAGCGGCGCGCCAAGTTTCAACGTCGGGGAAAGTTCCAACAAGCCTTCCGCGTCTTCAGACAAACCCAGTTCGCGGGCGGAACAGAGCATCCCCAGCGATTCGACGCCGCGCAGTTTCGTCGGCTTGATCGTCATCCCGTTGGGCAGTCTCGCCCCGACCAACGCGAGCGGCGCGACCAACCCTTCACGCGCGTTCGGCGCGCCGCAGACGACTTGCTGAAAGCCGGACCCTGTGTTCACACTGCAGACGCGCAAACGGTCGGCGTCGGGATGGGGTTTGATCTCGTCGATTCGCGCGACGACCACGTCCTCGATGCCGGGGTTCAGCGGCGCGATCTCTTCCACTTCCTGACCGAGCATCGTCAGTTTGTCGGCGATGTCTTTCGGCGTCAGGTCGAAATCGACATACTGCTTCAGCCAGTTCACACTGATTCTCATTTGGGGGTCAATCCTCACGTAGGGGGTCGTTCATGGGCGACCAGCCGGTCGCCCCTACGAGTTGGGGATCAAAACTGCGTCAGGAAGCGCATGTCGTTCTCGAACAGCAATCGGATATCGTTGATGCGATAGTTCAACATGGCGATCCGGTCGATGCCCATGCCGAACGCAAACCCCGTATACCGTTCCGGGTCGTACCCGACCTCCTTGAACACTTGCGGATCAACCGCGCCCGCGCCGAGCACTTCCAGCCACCCGCTCTGTTTGCAGACGCGGCAGCCTTCGCCCTCGCAGAACACGCAGGAGATATCGACCTCCGCGCTCGGTTCCGTAAATGGGAAGTAATGCGGTCGAAAACGCACCTTTGTGTCCGCCCCGAACATCTCCCGCGCGAACGCCGCCAAGATGCCCTTCAGGTCGCTGAACCGCACATTCTCATCGACCAGCAGCCCCTCGCACTGGTGGAACATCGGGCTGTGGGTCACATCCGCGTCGCGTCGGTAGGCGCGTCCCGGCACGATGACGCGAAGTGGCGGCTCGCGCTCCAGCATCGTCCGCACTTGGACGGGCGACGTGTGCGTCCGCAGGAGCGTCGTGTCGGTGAAATAGAACGTGTCGTGCGAATCTCGCGCGGGATGGTGCGCGGGCGTGTTCAGCGCGTCGAAGTTGTGCCATTCCGTTTCGACTTCGGGTCCGACGACCTCCTCGAAGCCGAGTCCCCTAAAAATCTCGCGGATGCGGTCGGCGGTTTGGGTGATCGGATGCGCCTTGCCCATCTGGACACGGCGTCCCGGAAGCGTTACGTCGATCCGTTCCGCCTCAAACGCGGCGGATTGAGCGGACGCCTGAATCGTCGCTGTGCGAGTGTCGATCAACTCGGTCACTTCGGTGAGCAGGTCGGTGATCAACTTGCCGACGGCGGGACGGTCCTCTTTTGGGAACGCGCCGATGCTGCGGCGAAGTTCGGAAACGCTGCCCTTCTTGCCCAAGTACTGGACGCGCAGCGCCTCGATCTCTTGCGGCGACTTCGCGGCGTTGATCGCGGCGGTCGCTTCGGTCCTGAGGGATTCGATCTGTTGATCCATGGCGGGATTCTCCCCTAAATGCAGTCGTTCGGGAGACGCGCGGACGATGGATCGTCTGGACGGGGATGGGACGGTTCGCGTACGCGAACAACCCGCCGACATCTCGTCCCCTGCACGCGCTCCTCGCGTTTCCACGAGTCTAAGGGACGAAAGCGACAGGTCGCTTCCGCGGTACCACCCTATTTCGCGTCGTTTCAAGAGAACGACGCGCGCTCGATTATCCCCGATAACGGAGGGATCACCCGTCCCGACCTAATTCCTTAGAGGGGTTCAGTCGGGCGGCTCACGAATGAAATTCAGCGTGCGGCTTCCGGTCGCGGCTTCCAGCCGATGACAGCGACTCTCTATGACGGAAGTTGATCCCCCGACGCTTACTGGTGTTCGGTCATCGCCTTTATGCCGACGCAACGACGTTACGCGGCTTTGACATTCTCTTTGGCGACTTCGACGAGTTTGGCGAACCCATCGCCGTCGTGGATCGCCATATCCGCCAAGACCTTCCGGTCGAGCTCGATCCCCGCGTTCTTCAACCCGTTCATGAAACGGCTGTACGACATGCCGTTCTGACGGGTCGCCGCGTTGATCCGCGCGATGAACAAACGGCGGAATTCGCGTTTGCGCGCTCGGCGGTCTCGGTAAGCATAGTTCCAACCCTTCTCCAACGCTTCGCGCGCGGAGCGGATCAGGTTCTTGCGCCGACCGATATAGCCTTTAGTATGCTTAAAGGTGTTCTTTTTGTGCTTGTTCGCGGCAACCCCGCGTTTGACACGTGACATGAGTAAGTTCCTTGGGGGTTACGTCCCTCGTTTACTTCGCGTCGTTGCCGTAGGGCAGCAGACGCATCACCCGTTTTTTATCCGTCGGATGGACGTAGGCGGGTTGATCGAGGCGTCGCTTACGGCGCGACGTTTTACGCTCAAAGTAATGGTTGTTGCAAGCGTGCGCCCGCTTGAACCGACCTTTGCCGGTCGTGCGGAATCGCTTCGCCGTGCCTTTATGGGTCTTCATTTTCGGCATCTTCGTCACCGCGCTTTCTCGCCGAGTCCCTGTAAGTCGTTGACAGCACACAAGTATAGCATACGATTTTCGACCCGTAGCAGAAAAACCAGCCCGTCTTTCGCCTTTTTACGCACGAACGGGCGCGTTCGGTGCGCCCGTTCGTGCGTCATACATAAAGAGCGGCAGCGGCTATCGACCTTTTAGCGCGCCCCACGTCGT
>JAQBWJ010000272.1 GCA_027625215.1 Candidatus Poribacteria bacterium | reverse complement strand
AGTGTGTTCTCCGAATCGGGCGGGCAGATCGTCGAACAGGCGACGCACATCTACGATTTGGCGCGCTACTTTGCGGGCGAGGTCATCGAAGTGCAGGGGTGGGGCGGCAACCGACTCAATCCCACCATCGACTTCGAGGATGTGGCGACCGTCAACCTGCGGTTCGAGAAGGGGACGGTCGGCAACATGACGAACACGTCCAACGTGCGGACGGGACGGTACGCGCTTGAACTGATGGGCGCGGATTTCCATGTGCAGATCAACTACTCCGCCAACCGACTGACGGGGCATATCGGCGACGACAAACTAGACATCGGCGGCGGTGAGACGGGCTATGCGTTGCAGGTCGTGCGGTTCATCGACGCGGTGAAATCGGGCAACCGCGCGTTGATCAGGTCGGATTACGAGGACGGGGTCAAGTCGCTCGCGCTGACGCTTGCGGCGAACGAATCGCTCCAAACGGGTGAATCGATTGAGGTGCCGAAGATTTCGTGAAGTTCGCCGAGAAGTTGATCGTCGCGCAATCGCGCTGTATCAAGTATCGTCCGCCGTCATCGTCGCGTAACTTGCCGATTCGTGTCGTCGTCTTTCTTTGGGAACGCGCCGTGCGTTAATAACGCGCACCGCCGAGATAAAGGACGCCGAACACCTCGCTGAGAAAGGCAAGATAGTGGCGAAATCGACAAAGGCTCCGGATGCGGCGAAAGCGATCATCCGGGCAGCAGGCGCGGGCGATCTCGACGCCGTTCGTGAACTGATCGCCAGCCAAATCGATCTGCTGAACGCGCGTAACAGCGATGGTTCGACACCGTTGCACATGGCGGTGTGGAAGGGCAATACGGAGGTAGTGCGCTTTCTGTTGGAAGCGGGCGCGGACGTAAACGCCCACAACGAAAACACCCATTGGGGCACGACGCCTCTCCACGCCGCAGCCCACGCGAACAGGAAAGCCATTGCCGAGATGCTTCTCGATCACGGCGCGGAGATCAACGCGAGGAACCTGAACAACGGGACGCCGCTCGGCGAGACGCGCGCCCACAATGCGACTTCGGCGGCGAAGTTCCTTCGGGAGCGCGGCGCGACGGAATAGTCTCCCGCGTCGTTTTCGTTCGCCATTTCTTGATCCCAACAACCGTCTTTCCGTATGTACGTAAGGGAGAGTTGGGGCAGTGTTTGAATCCGCGCGACTACCGTTGAGGTTCCCGCAGTACTCACGCGCGACATGGGCGAATTGGGGGATCGGATGAGACATTGGGTGTACGGCTTCGCATTGTTTGGCGCGGCGGCGCTGTTCGCGGGGTGCGGCAATGTCATGTTCATGACGGACGGCAACCTCGCGCTCAATTTCGATCCGCCGAGCAAAGACGCCTTCATCGTCCACGACCCAACCCCGCCCGTGATGCAACGATTCGCCGCTCAGGAAGCCGCCGCTACCGCCTCCGACCCCAACGCGAGGTCCGGCGCGAACTGCGCGGGCGGCGTCTGCACAATTTTCTAAGTTGAGAGTGGCGCGTGTCATGTGGAAGCGGTTGGTTGTTGCGTCGATGTGCGTCATCGGAACGGTGTCGGTCGCGCAGACGCCGCAGGTGGAGATTTCCCTTCGCCCGCAGTTTGAGTTGAACAACCACATCGAGTTCGGCATCAGCATCGATCCGTCCACCGTGCCGCAGTCGCGGGAGAGCTCGCAGTTGAGCGGGTCGCGGACAGCGTTGGTCGCGGATGTCGCCTCAGCCGTCGAGACGGGGCGGTTTTCGACGCGGTTGAATGTCTCTCCAACACTTGAAAACTACAGCGGCGAGGGCGGCTTTCTCGACCAGTTCGACGCCCAACGCATTCCCGCCAACCTGACGCTGACCTACGACGCGGCGGGGTCGCTGCCGTCGGTCCGAGTTAACGGCGGCGCGATTCGGCTGGAGCGCGACGCCCCGATCTACGACGTGTGGGAGCCTTACGTCGGGATCGGCATCGGCGAGCTTTTATCGTATGAATACCGTCGCCGCGCGTTCGATGATGCCGAAGAGCGCGAAGACTACCTTCTGATCGACTCAACCCGCCACACGGGGCGCGCCGCCTTTCGCGTCTCTTTCAACGATGAGACGCGGCTCGACACGTCCGCCCAACTTCAGCGCGAGACGTACGCGCGCAACCTCAGTCCACTCCTCTACACCGCCATCGGCGAAACGTCTGATTTTCAACGCGAGGATACCCGCCGCAACGTCCGCGTCGCGCTGACCCGCGTTGTCGCGGACAGCCTGCTCGCGCAAATCGGCTTGAACGGGTTGTGGAGTCGGTCGAATTCGCGGTTCTACGAGTTTCAATCGACGGATGCGACGTTCGTTGCGTTCTGGAGCTCCGAAGACCGTCGCTGGGTGAGAGCGCAATTCGCGCGCGGTTGGATCGATTTCGACGGGCGGACGTTCTCCGAGACGTTCGGAGGAGAACGTCATCCCAGACGCGACCGCCAGTGGCGCGCCGGGCTCAGCAGCGAGTGGGGTCTGACAGGCGCGATTTCCCTGACCGCCGCCTTCGACGCAACGCAAAACAAGACCAACGATACGCGCGAGGTGTTCGACTTTTTGAACTACACCCAGACGATCACGACGGTAGGTATGACAGCGCGTTATTGAAGAGTTCGCGCTTGGTTACGGCGACGTGAAGCTCTTTAGCATGTCGTAGACTGCAGGGTCGTCGTTGTACCCGTCGAACACGAACGGCTGATGTTGGTTCACCTTCACGGCCATGAACCCCCACGACGCGCCGTTTTCGACGCTCAACCGAGCCGCCGCCGCGCCTTTCTCGCCGATCTTGTCGTCCTCGTTGCAGACAATCGGTTTGCCGTACTTCTTCAACGCTTCGATTCGACCCGGAATATCGTCAACGGGCGTGCCGTTGTAGTGCGGCATGATGAAATCGACCGCCTCGCAGAGTCGCGCCTCCATCCGACCGTGACCCAACCCGCTGGTCGAAATGAGCAACTCCGGCGCGATCTCCCGCGCGAGCGCGATCAGTTCGAGCTCGCCTTCCACCGACTTGATGACCGCGTGATCAAAGCCGGAGTGGTCGTACTCGTTTGCAATTTCGATCAAGACGTTCGTGAACCCGGCGTCGCGCACCCACGTCATTGCGTTCCTGACCGCGTTGCGGATCGCGTCGTCGTTCTCGAAGATGCCGTCCTGCCGCTGATAGAAGATGCCCAGAATGACGGCTGCCCCGTTCTCATCGCACGCTTCGATGACGCGGCGTATCCGCGCCAGATACGCCGCCTGTAACGAGCCGTCCGGGTTGATCGCCGAGTTCACCGCGCCCTCGTAGCCCGGCATCCCGCCTTGTAGGTTCAGGGTGAACGCGCGCGCCCCCAACGCGACGTACTCCGGTATCTTCGACAGAAACCGTTCCGTGTTCGCGTCCGCGTCGAAGTCGGGGCGTTTCCGGTCTTCAAACGTCGAGTTCACCATGCGGACGTTCATCAACAACCCCTCGGCTTGCGCGCCGGGATAGGTGACTTTCCCGTTGAGCGTCCATCGTCCATCGTCATCTAGGGCGATTTTCGTCTTGGGTGTCCAGTTCGTCACGTATTCCACCTTTCTCACCGCGAAATAGTCGTCGCCGGAGTAGACGTGCCAGTTCGTTCTGCCGTCGGCGCTCATCCACTTGACGGGCTGCGAGGCGGACTCGCCGGGACCGACATCCCACAAGTTCGTGTAGTACACCGTTGTCCATGGACCCCACGGCTCCGGCGCGTCGTAGATGCCAAACCCGCCGACGAACCGCATGTCGCCCTCGCGTCCGGTGAAACGATGGTTTTCGTTCGGGATGACCTGACAGAGGATGTAGCGTCCTAGCCCCGCGTTGTAGGTCACACCCAACCGATAGCATTTGCCGGGATACTCGAAGATCGCGCCGCGTTGATCGAGGCGTTTTGTCCAGACCGGGATGTTGTCGCCGACAGTCGTTTGGAAGTACTCGTAGGCGAAGTTGTTGCGTATCTCGTTTCTTGGCACACGGGCGAGGACGAGTCGGTCGGCGGGATCGTACGCGGTGTCCGAATCGAACGAGTAGATGTAGACGTAATCGTCGCGCGCGCCTTCATAGTTCTGCCCGAAGTTGAGGAACGTCGGGCATCCGAAACTCGCCGAGAACTTCCAGTCGGACCACACCCACGTCTTCCCGTGATCGTTCGACCACGTCAGCGTCGAGTTGTCCGCGTTCCGCATCCACATATAGAGGACGCCATCCACCATCAGGATGCCGCTCGCCTTCGCTCCGCGCGCGCCGTCGCCGGGACGTTCGATGTCGTTCGAGCGGATGTTCTCGGCGGTGAAGTCCGGTGGAGTCCCGAACACGCGCCCCACGCCGACACTCAACTTCTCGACCGTTCGGTTCGATTTGAAGCCCCAGCCGTCGCCGTAGGCGGTGTATTGGGCGTCGTCGTCGCCCCAAGTGAGGGGCCAATTGTCCGCGCCGTCGCCATCCTTGACGATCTCCTCCACCGGAGCCCAAATAACGCGCTTGACGACCTCGCTCGCCGGATAGGGGTCGTTCACGGCGTCCACGATCTGCGAGAAGAACCCCTCGACGCGCCCGCCCCAGTCGTCCGACCAGTTGTCGTTGCCTTCGGGTCCCGGCAGGTGTGATCCGCGATTCCCGTTCCCCAACCGCACCGCGACGAGATCAAGGCTTGGGCAGAACACGACAAAACTGTCGCCCAACCCCAACGCCCAATAGGTATCCAACGGCATCTTTGAGTACGTGCCGCGTTCGTTCGTGCCCCAATAGAAGCCGTAGTAGGCAAACGGCGCGGGCAGTGCCGTCGGCGCAATCGCCTCGCGGATGTACTC
>JAQBWJ010000271.1 GCA_027625215.1 Candidatus Poribacteria bacterium | reverse complement strand
AAGTGAAGGCGGCGATCCTCGCGCGCGGCGGTCAGTGGATTGAAGGCTCGTGCTTCCCGAACACGACGAATCAGGGGTACTCGATCTTCCTGCGCGCGTTTGATGAATGGGCGCAGCTGAAGGACGACGACACCTCCGACGACCGCCTTCGCAAACTCGAAGCGAAGTTGTCCGAGACCTTTGAGGGGGATTCCTCTCGATATGAGGAAATCCTGCCGTACATCGGGAACATGCTCTCGATTACGTTTACAGGCGCGATGGCGGACAAGATCGGCTACCTCGACCCGGAGCAGTTGCAACGACGCACGTTCGTCGCGGTGCGCGACCTATTCACCGCGTTGACGCGCCGAAAGCCCCTCGTCGTGGCGCTGGACGACTTACACTGGTTGGACGCCATCTCAAACGACCTTATCTATTTTCTGATGGAAAACCTCAAGAACGATGGGGTTCTCCTAATGAACATCTACCGACCGGAACGGCGCGACCTGTGTTGGGCTATCGGCGAAACGGCGGAATCGAAGTACAAAGCGCGGTACGATCATATCGCTATCGAACCGCTGGAACCGGAACCCGCGCGAGACCTGTTCAACGCGCTGCTGCCGATGAACGACGGCAAGCAGGAAGAAGAGATCAAATCGAAGTTGCTCGAAAAGGCGGGCGGCAACCCGTTCTATCTGGAAGAGTTTATTCGCGTGCTGCTGGATGACGAGTTCATCGAACGGCAGGGCGACATTTGGGTGTTGATCAAGGACGTCACCACATTCCAAGTGCCGGATTCGCTCGAACAGATGTTGAGCGCGCGCATCGACAAACTGAACGACAACGCGAAGGAAGTGTTGCAGTCGGCGTCGGTGATCGGTCGAAACTTCGAGCATTTCTTCTTGGAACAAGCGGTCGAAGACGCCTCCGACTTGGACGACTGTCTCTCGTATCTCGGCGACTTGGACTTCATTCACGAAGAAAGCCAAGACCCGCTGGAATATGTCTTCGGGCATATCATCACGTTTGAGATTTCGTATAACGCCATCGTCGTCGGGCGGCGGCGAGAGATTCACCGCAAGGTGGGAGACGGCTACGAAGGTCGTTACAAGAACGACATCAACCGTTTCATGGAAATCCTCGCGTTCCACTACGGCGAGAGTTCCGACCGTCCGAAGGGGATTCACTATCTCGGTCGCGCCGGATCAAAAGCGCGGAACATGTTCAACAACCGCGACGCGGTGACATTCTACGAAAAGGGTCTGCGGTTTGTCGAACAGGAAAAAGAGCCGAACAAGGACGACGTGCTGCTCATCCTCGAAGGTCTGGGGGACGTGTACGGCGTATTGGGTCGGTACGACGACGCGCTGAACGCGCTGCAACGCGGCTTCGAGATGACGGAAGACCCCTTCCGCACGGCGGTACTGCAACGCAAAATGGGCGGCGTCTACACGAAGAACGGCGCGTGGGACACGGCGAAGGAGTGGCTCGAAAAGGCGGTTACGACACTTCAGTCGGTCGATTCGTCCGAGCCGATGATCATCGAAGAAGCGCGCGCTCAGGACATGAAAGGGTTTCTCGCCTACTCCGGCGGCGACTTCAACGGCGGCATCGAACTTTGCAACACGAGTTTGGGGTTGATCGAGTCGCTTGACGCCCTCGACGTGCGTTGCAGCGCGTTCAAAAACTTGGGGAACTGTTCGCTGCGGCTCGGCAAAGCGGACGACGCGATGAGTTTTTACCAGCAGGGCGTCGATATCGCGGAACGCATCGGCGACAAACTGTTGCAGTCGCAACTCTACAACAACATGTCGGTCGCGCAGCGTCTTCGCGCCGACACGGACAACGCAATCGCCAGCATCCAGCGCAGCATTGAACTGAAAGAGCAGATGGCGTATGCGGACGGGCTCACGGCGTCCTACTCGACGCTCGGCGGTCTGCTGCGGTTGAAGGGCGAGAATGAAGCGGCGTTGATGTCGCTTGAAAAGGCGTTGCAGATCGCCGAAGAACTTGGGGCGTTGCAGCGAATCGCCGAAGCGCATTTGGGGATCGCCGCCTACTATGCGTTCCTCAAAGACTTCGACAACGCGATCAAGCACAACTTGGTCGCCCTCGAACAGTGCCGCGAGTCGAACCACAAGCAGCGCGAGGTGCAGGCGCTATTGAACCTCTGCGACGCCTATCTCTACATGGGACCGGACGAGTACGACAAAGCGGAACAGTTCGGGCGTGAAGCGATTGAACGCGCGACCGAGATCAACATGAACGAGGGGATCATCGCCGCGATCAAGAACATCGGGGTCGTCTACTGGCGTCAGAAGAAGTACGACGAGGCGATCAAAGAGTTCCGCGACGCGCTGACGGTCGCTGAGGCGGCGAAGAATGCGGCGTCTCAGGCGGAAATCTACCGCAACATCGGCGACGTGTACATTGAGCGTCCCGGTCACGATGAAGAGGCGCGTGAGGCGTTGACGAAGGCGGTGGAGCTCTACGACAAACTCGGCGCGGCGGACCAGGCGATGTCGATCCGCGAACGGATGCCGAAGTAATTCCTCTCCACATTTCCGAATGATCGATCAGTTGCGGGGCGACATGTGTCGTCCCGCAATTTGTTTTTTCAAACGACCTGCGCTAATTTGTGATCGGTTTCACAAGGAGGGCATGGCGTGTCGATCACCCCTATTCAACAGACCTACATCGACGGGTTGGTTCGGTTCGCGGAAACAGACCCGCGAGTTCGCGCGCTATGGTTGGAAGGCAGTATCGCAACGGGACGCGCCGACCGCTATTCCGATGTGGACGCGCACTTGTTGGTCGAACCTGCCGCGTTGGAGGCGTTTCGCCATGAAGGGGCGCCGCCGTTCGAGTCGATCCGACCGACCGTGTTGGGAGATTTCCTTTTCGGGTCGATGTGGAACTTGCTAACGGTGGACGGACTTCGTGTCGATATTTGGGTGCACGGCAGCGAGACGCACGATCTCACCGGGAAAGCCGCCGACGTGCGGTACGACGATGTCGGCGCGTTGATCGGCGTCGGCGCGCCCGGCAACCCTTCGACACCCGATTTCGTCGCGATGCTGCAACGAACGATCCCGGAGTTTTGGCGGATGATCTCGATGACTCCGGCCGTCATCGGCAGGAGGGAGTTCGTTGTGTCGAACATCGGACTCGCTTTGGAGGCGAATCTGTTGGGTGAGGTATTGATCGTTGGAGAGGGGATCGTCCGAGATCGCGGCGTCAAGAACCTGAACGCTTATCTGCCCGACAACGTTCGCGTCGAACTGGAACGCGCGTTGGAAGCCGGCGCATTGTCTCAGGAGTCGTTGGCAACGGCGCACCTGCGACTTGCGACGATCATGATGCGTCGAGGGCGCGAGATCGCCGCGCGACACGGGTACGACTATCCGCAGGCGTTGGAGGAAACAGTCATCCGTTACGTCTCCGCTGAGTTGGAGCAGTTGGGTCTGGCGTCAACACTGAGCGATGTTGATCAACCCGGAATGTAAATTTTCCCCGCCACGACCGTCTCTGCGCCGTCGGGTAGACGGATCGGCGTATCCGTCTTCATGTAGAACGCGAGACCCTTATAACTGGTCAAGTATTCGTACTTCATCTTGAAAACGCCGCCCTCCGCCGTCACGACGAGCGGTTTTTCGATCCGTCTCAGCAGTTCGTAAAACTGGTCGCGCTCCATCCGCACCAACACACCCGACGCTTTGATCGCTTCGGCGATGGCTTGTTGCTGCGCGGCGATTCCCGCTCCGGCTGTCCCTCCGACGTATCCCATGACGATTTCTCTCCCCTTCGGCTCGACATGACCTTGACAACGGGACGCGCCGTGTGGTAGCGTTCGTACATCCGCAGTTCATCTACTGAAAGTATACCGCTGTGAACTACTCGTTGATAGCCCTCATTTCCTCCGCTGAACTTCAGACGCTTGGTCTGTCGCTTAGCATTAGCCTGCCCCTTACGGGGCTCGAAGGCGGAGATGGGCAATCTCGGCGCGGGAACTGATTTGAACGCGCAAGTTTGAAGGAAGCCCATCATCACCAGAACGATGATGGGTTTTTTGTTGATCCGAACGCCCGACCCCGGACGCCCGATTTTCAAATGGAGCCCGAACGACCATGCAACCGCAGTTTCGAGAGGTCAAGACGGGGTTGAATTTCCCCGAACTGGAAGAGCG
The DNA here is from genome assembly GCA_027625215.1 of Candidatus Poribacteria bacterium. GTDB lineage: Bacteria > Poribacteria > WGA-4E > JAQBWJ01. The sequence continues at coordinate 679 of JAQBWJ010000271.1, read as the reverse complement.
CGTCCTTGATTACTGGCGTACGTCGGACGCTTTCCGTCAGAGCATCGAACGGCGCAAGGACGCCAAGCCGTTCGTGTTCCTCGAAGGACCTCCGACGGCGAACGGTCGCCCCGGCGTGCATCACGTCATCTCGCGGGTGATGAAGGACATCGTGTGCCGCTACAAGACGATGACGGGGCATCGCGTCGACCGCAAAGGCGGGTGGGATACGCACGGACTCCCCGTTGAGATCGAAGTCGAAAAACTGTTGGGGTTGAACGGCAAGAAGCAGATCGAAGAGTACGGCATCCAGGCGTTCGTCGAGAAGTGCAAGGAGGTCGTCACCAACCACATCAACACGGGTTGGACGGAATCAACCGAACGCATCGGCTACTGGGTCGATACGGACGACCCATACATCACTCTGACGAACGAGTACATCGAGTCGGTGTGGTGGGTGTTGAAGCGGTTTTGGGACGACGACAAACTGTATCAGGGGCATAAGGTCGTGCCGTACTGCCCGCGCTGCGGGACGGCGTTGTCAAGTCACGAGGTCGCGCAGGGGTACGCGGAGGTGGATGACCCGTCGGTCTACGTGAAATTCCGATCAAAGAAAGACCCTGACCGGTACTTTCTCGTCTGGACGACAACTCCGTGGACGCTGCCTTCCAATGCTGCATTGGCAGTAAAACCCAACGAG